>NZ_SOGK01000004.1:0-29262 GCF_004564305.1 Cryobacterium sp. TMT3-29-2 | reverse complement strand
CGCGGGCCGCTCCGCTACCGCCACGGCCGCCACAGCCGCCGCGGCGGCCGGCACCCCGGCGACGCGGCGCACGAAGGCGCCCAGCCGGCGGTAGACCTCCTGCGATTCCGGATGCGCCGCGTCCTGCTGCCAGGTGTGGCGGGTGTTGGCCTGCTTCCGGTCATAGATCAGCGTGTCGACCGCGATCGAGCGCCGGCGCAGCGCGGCGATGAAGTTGAGGTTCGCCCGGTAGAAATAGTCGCGCTCCGAGGTGGTCACGAGCACCGGCGGGAATCCGCTGTCGAGCCACTCGATCGGGGACATGAACCGGGCCGCGGTGCGCAGCACGACCCCGCGGCCGCGCTCGGGCAGCAGGATCCGCAGAAAATTGAGGCTCAGCACGAATCCGCGCTCGAACATCACCGAGATGTCGGCGATGCTGCAGTGCTGCACCAGTCCCCGCAGGTCTTCCCGCGCCACCTGGGGACGGAGGTCGTAGTAGGACGCGAGAACCGGGTCGAACGCCGACGCGGCCAGAAGCGCCGCGATGTGGCCGCCGGCGGAATCCCCGCCCAACACGATCCGGCGAGGGTCGCCGCCGAACTCCTCGATGTGGCGCGCCACCCAACGCAGCACCTCGTTCCCGTCGTCCAGCATGTGCTTCAGTTGGAAACGTGTCGCCATCCGGTAGTTCGCGTTGACGACGATCATGCCGTCGACCGCCTGGCTGGCCGCGTACTTGGTCAACGGCGCCTTGTCGCCCGAGGTCCAGCCGCCGCCGTGGAAATAGACGTAGACCGGCAGCGGCCCCGGCGCCTCGTGCGGCACCAGCACGTCCAGGCGATGGTCACGGATGCCGTCACCCACGTAGTCGAGGTCGAAGTGGTAGTCGACGGCGTCGATGGGCTCCGCGTTGAAGCGGTGCAGCTCGCCGGTCGAGATCCGGTGCATCAGCGCCCGCCACGCCCAGACCGGAACCCGGGACAGGCTGGTTTCCCGGTGCTCCTGCGGCTGGATGGGCTTCTGAGGCTGGGACGGGTGGCTCATCGGGCTGGGTCGCAGTTCTGGATCACCCGAGAACCGTAGGAGGCCCGCCCGTGAACAACCTGAGAAGACCTCAGGTTAGGGATGACATGGCTCAGGGGTTAAGGGCGGCTCCCCCGTGCACGCCGGTGGCCTCGAGCACCGCGCGGGCCAGGGTGTGGAAGTGCAGGTTGAACCCCAGCACGGCCGGCGTGGAGTCCGGATCGATGTCGAGCCGGGGCACATCGACCGCGTGCACGATGAACTGGTACCGGTGCGTGCCGGTGCCGGCCGGAGGGCCCGCGCCGACGAAAGCCGACTGGCGCCCTTCATTGGGCAGGGTCACGGCATCCGTCGGCAGCAGCCGCCCGCCCGGAGCGCCGGCATCAGCCGGCAGCGCCGCGCAGCCGGCCGGCAGGTTGAAGACGGCCCAATGCCAGAATCCGGAACCGGTCGGGGCATCCGGGTCGTACATGGTCACCGCGAAACTCTTCGTGTCGGCCGGGAATCCCGACCACTCCAGCTGCGGGGAGATGTTCCGGCCGTCGGAGGCGGTGCCGTACTGCGGGGCGGAGAGGGGCGCGCCGTCGGTCATGTCCGTGCTGGTCAGGACGAACAGCGGAACTGCGCCGAACCGGGAGAGAGGGTCGTTCTGGGCCACGGGGACTCCAATTGGTTGCCAGAAGCTTAGCCACCCGGCCACCCCGGGTACCACCCAGAGGCATTCCAACCGGGGGGATCCCGGCCGGCGAACTCCGTAAAATGAAGCAGTGGCCATTCCGAAGATCCTGCTCTACTACGTCTTCACCCCGTTGGCCGACCCCGAGGCCGTGCGCCTCTGGCAGCGGGACCTCTGCGAATCGCTGGGCCTGCGTGGGCGCATCCTGATTTCCGCCGACGGCCTCAACGGCACCGTCGGCGGCGACCTGCCCGCGATCAAGCGCTACCTGCGCAAGACCCGGGACTACGCCCCGTTCAAGCACCTCGACGTCAAGTGGAGCGAGGGAACCGGGCTCGACGAGCAGGGCCTGAGCCTCGACTTCCCTCGGCTGGTCGTGAAGGTGCGGGACGAGATCGTGAGTTTCGGCGCGCCCGGCGAGTTGCGGGTCGACGCCAATGGTGTGGTCGGCGGCGGCGCCAAGCTCTCCCCGTCCGAGCTTCACGCCCTCGTCGGCGAGCGCGGCGACGACGTCGTGTTCTTCGACGGCCGCAACGCGTTCGAGGCCGGGATCGGCCGCTTCCAGAACGCGATCGTGCCGGATGTCGCCAACACCCGTGAGTTCGTGGCCGAGCTGGAGAGCGGCAAGTACGACCACCTCAAGGACAAGCCCGTCGTCACCTACTGCACCGGCGGCATCCGCTGCGAGGTGCTCAGTTCCCTGATGACGGAGCGCGGTTTCGGCGAGGTCTACCAGCTCGACGGCGGCGTGGTGCGCTACGGCGAGGCCTTCGGCGACGACGGCCTCTGGAACGGTTCGCTCTACGTCTTCGACCAGCGGATGTCCCTGGACTTCAGCGACCACACCGCCGTGATCGGGCGTTGCCTGGTGTGCGGCGAGCCGACGAAGAACATGCTCAACTGCCGGGATGTCTCCTGCCGGGAACAGCTCGTCGTCTGCCCGGGCTGCGTCGCCGCGGAGGCCCCGGCCTGCGCGGACCACGCCCAGGCTGATGCGCGGGCCCGCGCGAAGGCCACGCCCTAAAACCGGCCGCCGTGCACAGGCCGCTTCCCCGGGGCGCGCTGCGGGGCTGTGAGTGGATGCAGTGTGACCTTTGATGCGCAGAAGATCCGACCCGACTTTCCCGCCCTCGCCACCGGCACGGCCTTCTTCGACGGCCCGGGCGGCACCCAGACCCCGCTGTGCGTCGGGGCCGCGATCGCGTCGACCCGGACCGGGCCGCTCTCGATCCGGGGAACCGGAAGTCCCTCCCAGCAGAACGCGGAGGACGCCGTCACCGGGTTCCGGAGCGCCATGGCGGATTTCTTCGTCTGCTCGGCCTACAAGTTCTTCGGTCCCCACTGCGGGATCCTCGCGGCCGCCCCCGCCCTGCTCGAATCGATCCATCCCGACAAGCTGGCGCCCTCGAGCGACCAGGTGCCCGAGCGGTTCGAGCTGGGCACTCTCCCCTACGAGACGCTGGCCGGGGTCACGGCCGCCGTCGACTTCCTCGCCGGTCTCGGCGAGGGTGGCGGCACCGGGAGCGGGGGGTGGGAGCGAGGACGGCGGCGAAGGCGGCGGCGGCTCGGCCGGGACCTCCCGGCGGGACCGCCTGATCCGCTCCTCCCGGGCCCTCGAGCACCACGAGGAGACCCTGCGAGGCGAATGCGAGGCCGGCCTGGCGGAGCTGCCTGGGATACGACTGCACTCCCGGGCCGCGGTGCGCACGCCGACCGTGCTGGTCACGTTCGCCGACCACGACGCCGCGGATGCGTCCCGCTACCTGGCGGCGCGCGGCATCCTCGCCCCGGCCGGCTCGTTCTACGCCCTCGAAGCCTCCCGGCACCTCGGGCTCGACGACGGTGGCGGCCTGCGAATCGGCCTCGCTCCGTACAGCACCGGTGACGAGGTGGCCCGGCTGCTCGGCGCGCTGCGCGACTTCCTCCGCGGCTGACGGGCGACGGGCGGCATCCGCCCTAGGCTGGAGCCAGATTCCGGCGTGCGATCACCAGCGCGGGATCCTCAGCAACGGAGGGGGAACGGATGCCGGTCGGCGCGGTCATCGAGTTCAGTAGCATCACCAAGACATTCGGCAGCGTCACCGCGGTGGACAGGCTGTCCTTCACGGTGGAGCCCGGCCGGGTCACCGGCTTCCTCGGCCCCAACGGCGCCGGCAAGACCACCACGCTGCGCATGCTGCTCGGGCTGGTCGCGCCAACGTCCGGCACGGCGACGATCGGCGGCATCCGCTACCGGGACCTGCCGCGGCCGTTGCAGACCGTCGGGGCCGCCCTCGAGGCGGCCAGCTTCCATCCCGGCCGCACCGCCCGGAACCACCTCGCGGTCTACGCCACCGCCGCGGGCCTGCCCGCCGCGCGCATCGACGCCGTGCTGCACACGGTCGGACTCGGTGCGCACGGCTCCCAGCGCGTCGGCGGCTATTCCCTCGGCATGCGGCAGCGGCTCGGCCTGGCCTTCACCCTGCTCGGCGATCCCGGCGTGCTCGTGCTCGACGAGCCGATCAACGGCCTCGACCCGGAAGGGATCAAGTGGATCCGCGGTTTCCTCCGGTCCATGGCCGACGAGGGTCGCACGGTCCTGGTCAGTTCCCACCTGCTGTCCGAGGTGCAGCAGAGCGTCGACGACGTGATCATCATCGCGGGCGGGGCCCTCGTGCACCGAGGCACCCTGTCGAGCCTCGAGACCGAGGCGGCGCCGCGCATCCTGGTCGACTCCCCCGACCGCCCGGCTCTCGCTGCCGCCCTCGGCCGGGCCGGCATCGAGTTCTCCGTCGGGCGCACCGGGCTGCTCGCCGCCGCTCCCGACGCGGCCCTGATCGGGCACATCGCGTTCTCGGCGGGCGTGGAACTCAGCGCCCTGCACCGTGAGAGAAAAGGGCTCGAGGATGCCTTCCTCGCCCTCGTGAACGAGACCGGGACCGGGACCGGGAATAGCAGCACAGAGAGAGGCGAGTCACGATGACCTCCTTCAGCCGCGCCATCGGCGCCGAGTTCGCCAAGCTCGGCACAACGCGCATGTGGTGGGTCCTCGCCGCGGTGATGTTCGGCTACATCGCCCTGCTCGCCGGCGGCCTCGCGGCACTGTTCGCGGGAATCGAGAGCGGCGTGATCAGCCCGGATGCCGCCGGTACCGGATCCCAGGGACTCGCCGGGTTCGGCAGCCTCCCACCCCTGATCTACAGCTTCGCGTCATCCGTCGGCTATGTCTTCCCGGTTCTGCTCGGGGCTCTGTCCACCACCGGCGAGTTCCGGCACCAGACCCTCACCCCCACGTTCCTCGCCAATCCCCGGCGGGCCCAGGTGCTCGGCGCCAAGACGGTCACTCTCTTCGTGGTCGGTGCGTTCTTCGGGGTCGTCGCGCTGCTCGCATCCGTCGGCGTCGGCGCGCTCGTCATCAACGCGTTCGACGTCGACCCACTGCTGGCCGATAGCGCCACCTGGGCACTGTTCGGCCGCACGGTGCTCGCCATGGCCGTCTGGTCGACCATCGGGGTCGGCCTCGGCGTGCTCGTGCCCAGCCAGGTGGCGTCGATCGTCATCGTGCTCGCCTTCACCCAGTTCGTCGAACCGCTGCTGCGCTTCGCGTCGTTGTTCACCGAGGTGACGCAGGGCATCGGCAACTACCTGCCCGGCGCCGCCTCCGACGCCCTGGTCGGCGCGAGCTTCTTCACCCTCGCCGCACCGGGAGGCTCCCCGGCTGCGATGCTCGAGTGGTGGCAGGGCGGGCTGGTGCTCCTGGCCTACGCGGTCGCGGCGACCGTGATCGGGTATGCGGTCAGCTGGAAGCGCGACGTCACCTGACCACGGGCCAGGTGACCCGGGCGCCCACGTAGTCTCGACGCATGGGTATTGAGACTGAGTTCCGGGCCATCGTGGTTGACCGCACCGAAAACGCCGAGGGCAAGAAGGCACAGAGCGCGGCCCTCCGCGTGGTGGACGACGGCTTCCTGATGCCGGGCGACGTCACCATCGCGGTCGATTACTCGAGCATCAATTACAAGGACGGCCTGGCCCTGATGGGCCGCCCCGGGGTCGTGCGCGCCTGGCCGCTGATCGCCGGCATCGACCTGGTCGGAACGGTCGAGCAGAGCGCCGACCCGCGCTGGTCGGTCGGAGACCCGGTCATCCTGAACGGGGCCGGCCTGAGCGAGAGCCACCACGGCGGGCTGGCCGAGCGGGCCCGCGTGTCGGGAGACTTCCTGGTCCGGCTGCCACAGGGTATCAGCGCCGTTCAGGCCGCGGCGATCGGCACGGCCGGCTTCACCGCCATGCTCTCCGTGATCGGCCTCGAACGCGGCGGGGTGACGCCGGAATCCGGCACCGTGCTGGTGACCGGCGCGGCCGGCGGAGTCGGCAGTGTCGCGGTGGTGCTGCTCGCCGCCCGCGGCTACCAGGTGCACGCGTCGACCGGCCGCATCGACGAGCTCGGCGACTACCTGCGCGGGCTCGGCGCCGTCGAACTCGTCGACCGCGCCACCCTCAGCGAGGCCGGGAAGCCGCTGCAGGGCCAGCGCTGGGCCGGGGCCGTCGATTCGGTCGGCAGCGTCACCCTTGCCAACGTGCTCGCCCAGACGAACTACGGCGGAACGGTCACCGCCTGCGGCCTGGCCCAGGGAGCCGACCTCCCCGCCACGGTCATGCCGTTCATCCTGCGCGCCGTCAGCCTGATCGGGATCAACTCGGTCGAGGCCCCGCTCCCCCAGCGCGAGGAGGCCTGGCGCCGGCTGGCCACGGACCTCGACCTGAGCCTGCTCGACCACCTCACCCAGGTCATTCCGCTGGAGGCGGCCTTCGACGCCGCTGCCGGCATCCTCGCGGGCACCGTGCACGGTCGGACCGTCGTCGACGTGCGCCGCTAGCACGCGCCCGTCGAGGTCACGGGTGAGTTCGGGGCCGAACGACACCGAGTCGGTCAACCGGCGGGTCGGTCACGCACCGAGCTTGAGGGACGCGATCAGGTCCGGGGCGTGGCTGGTGGACAGGAG
Source organism: Cryobacterium sp. TMT3-29-2 (assembly GCF_004564305.1). NCBI lineage: Bacteria > Bacillati > Actinomycetota > Actinomycetes > Micrococcales > Microbacteriaceae > Cryobacterium > Cryobacterium sp. TMT3-29-2. Next base: position 22,596 of record NZ_SOGK01000004.1, on the reverse strand, counting down.
CACCCGGGAGAACTCGTCGTCGATGAGGTCGATGACGACTGCCTGGCGCTTGCGCTTGAGCGCCAGGAAGTCCTTGCCGCCGTGGAACTTCCAGGTGCCGACCGCGACCACCAGCGGCAGACCCAGCCCGGGCGAACGGATCCCGCGGATCCAGATCCACGGGTCGTCCGTGATCGTCACCGAACGGATGTTCTCCCGTGGCACGACGATGTCGTCGCGCCGCAGGGCCAGGGTCTTCTCCGCTTTCGAGAGGTGGATCTCCAGCCGGTCGGGGTGAACGTGCAAGGAAGCCATGCGTCTAGTCTGCCTGTTCCGGACCGAAATCGGTTTGTCGGAACCGCACAAAGGAATAACTCCCGGCTGTGCCGGGTCACGCCCGCGCGTCACGCCTGTGGGTCACGCCTGTGGGTCACGCCTGTGGGGTGGCGGCTGCCGCGGCCTTCGCTGCGGCAGGCAGGGCGTCGAGGATCCAACCGACCGCGCTCTCGTCGTGGGCGTCGGAGACGAACCAGGCCTCGAACACCGACGGCGGCAGGGAAACGCCCTGGTCCAGCATGGAGTGGAAGAACGGTCCGTAGCGGAAGGCCTCCTGGCGTTGCACCTGGGCGTAGTTCCGGGGTGCGCTGGCCGCGGCCTCGGCACCGAACACGAAGCTGAACAGGTTGCCGGCCCGCTGCACGCTGTGCGCGACGCCCTCGGCCGAGAAGGCGGCGGAAACGGCCTCGGAGAGCACCAGTGCGGTGGCGTCGATGTGCTCGTACACGCGCTCGTCCAGTGCCCGCAGGGTCGCGATGCCGGCGGCGACCGCCACCGGGTTGCCGGACAGCGTGCCGGCCTGGTAGACCGGGCCGTTCGGCGCCAGGAAGTCCATCACGTCGGCGCGACCGCCGAGGGCCGCCACCGGCAGGCCACCGCCGATGACCTTGCCGTAGGTGAACAGGTCCGGCGTGTAGTCCGCCTGGCCCGACCCCGAAGTGTCCAGCCCCCAGTAGCCGGCCGGGTGCACTCGGAAGCCGGTGAGGACCTCGTCGATGATCAGGAGCGCACCGTGCTCGTGCGCGAGGGCGGTGAGCGCAGCGTTGAAACCGGCGTCGGGGGCCACGACTCCCATGTTCGCGGCCGCGGCCTCGGTGATCACGGCCGCGATCCGGCCCGGGTGCGCCTCGAAGGCGACCCGCACGGCATCCAGATCGTTGTAGGGCAGCACGAGGGTCTGTGCGGCCGTCGCCGCCGTCACCCCGGCCGAACCGGGCAGCGCCAGCGTGGCCAGACCGGACCCGGCCTGGGCCAGCAACCCGTCCGAGTGGCCGTGGTAGTGCCCGGCGAACTTGATCAGCAGGTCACGACCCGTGAACCCGCGGGCCAGACGGATGGCCGTCATGGTGGCCTCGGTGCCGGTCGAGACCAGGCGCAGCTTCTCGACCGCGCCGACGCGCTCCTCGATCAGCTCGGCCAGGATGGTCTCGCCGGGGGTGGAGGCGCCGAAGGACAGACCGAGCACGGCGGCATCCTGCACCGCCTGCACGACCTCCGGGTGGGCGTGGCCGAGGATGGCCGGTCCCCAGGAGCTGACCAGGTCGACGTATTCGCGGCCGTCGGAGTCGGTCACGTAGGCGCCCTTCGCCTTGACCAGGAACAGCGGGGTGCCGCCGACCGAGCGGAAGGCGCGCACGGGCGAGTTGACGCCGCCGGGGATGGCGCGCTGGGCGCGGGCGAAGAGATCGTCGTTGCGGGACATCATCGGGCCTGCCTTTCGTTCAGCCAGGTGGCCAGTTCGACCGCCCAGTAGGTGAGCACGGCATCCGCTCCGGCGCGACGGATGCTGAGAACGGACTCCTCGACGGCCCGGCGGCGGTCGATCCAGCCGTGCGCGGCCGCGGCCTCGATCATCGCGTACTCACCGGACACCTGGTATGCCCAGACCGGAATGTCGCTGACGGCAGCGACCTCGGCCAGCACGTCGAGGTAGCTCATGGCGGGCTTCACCATCACGATGTCGGCACCCTCCTGGATGTCGAGCAGAGCCTCGCGCACGCCCTCCCGGCGGTTCGCCGGGTCGAGCTGGTAGCTGCGCCGGTCACCCTCGAGGGTAGATTCCACGGCGTCGCGGAAGGGACCGTAGAAGGCCGACGCGTACTTGGCCGAATAGGCGAGCACGGCCGTGTCCACGTAGCCGTTCAGGTCGAGTGCCTGGCGCACGGCGGCAACCTGACCGTCCATCATTCCGCTCAGGCCGAGCAGCTGCGAGCCGGAGGCCGCCTGCACGAGAGCCATCTCGCAGTATCGCTCGAGAGTGGAGTCGTTGTCGACGCTGCCGTCGGCGCCGAGCACGCCGCAGTGGCCGTGGTCGGTGAACTCGTCCAGGCAGAGGTCGGTCTGCACGACGAGGGCGTCGCCGACCTCGTCGGCCAGCGCGCGGGTGGCCGCGTTGAGGATGCCGTCGGGATCGGTGGCCCCGGATCCGACAGCGTCGCGCACGGCCGGCACCCCGAAGAGCATGACCCCGCCGATGCCGGCTTCCGCGGCCTCGTTGACCGCCCGCCGGGCGCTGTCAATGGTGTGCTGAACCACCCCGGGCATCGACTGGATCGGCATCGGGTCGCCGCTGCCCTCCCGGACGAACATCGGGAGAACCAGTTCGGAGGGATGCAGACGGATTTCGCTGGCCAGGCGACGGAGCGCAGGAGTGGTGCGCAACCGTCGCGGGCGGATGACGGGGTTTATCACCAGTCAACCCTACGTCGCAGGGCTGGACGCGTGAACCGTCAGCGGGTCTGGGCGACGTGGACCAGAGCCTGGATCAACGATTCGGCACTGGGTGAGTCGGCCACGACGTCGACGCGCAGGCCGATGGCCGCCGCATCCTTCGCCGTGCGCGGCCCGATGCAGGCCACCACAATCGATGCGGGGATCGGCCCGAGCTGGTCCTGCACCTGCTGCGCCACGCTTCCGGAGGTGACGAGCAGCGCCTGCACCGTGCCGGCCGCGACATCCGCGACGACCCGCTGGTCCACGGGCACGCCGATGGTGCGGTACGCGACGACCGATTCGACGTCGTGGCCGATCCGGCGCAGTCCTTCGGTCAGCAGCGGCTTGGCGATTTCCGAACGCAGGGTGAGGATGCGCAGTGGCACTTGGCCCGACGTGGCGGCTTCCCACTCTTCGAGGAGTCCGCGGGCGGAGTTGTCTTCGGAGGGCACGATGTCGACCCGGTATCCGGCCGCGGTCAGGGCCGCAGCGGTGGTCTCGCCGACCGCCGCGATGCGCGTGGACGCGGCCACGAGCGCCCGGTGCGACGACAGGACGTCGACGGTCGTGGCACTGGTCACGGTCATCCAGTCGAAATCGCCGGCCGCGAGGCGCGCCAGGGCGGCCTCGAGCGCGGGGGCGTCATCGGTCGGGGCGAAGTTGATCATGGGGGCCACGATCGGCTGAGCGCCCTTGGAGCGCAGGTCGGCGGCGACGTGGTCGCCCCACGGGCCGCCGCGCGGCACGAGCACACGCCAGCCGGTGAGCGGCTTGGCGAGGCTGGTTTTGGTCTTGTAGCGCGAGTTCATCACGAAGTCACCTTCATCGGGGCGAAGTCGGCAGCGCCGCCGGCGAGCAGGTCATGCGAAACACGGTCAGACACATCTTGCGCGGCCTCGGCCAGGTGCGCAATGGAATGCGAGTCGGGGGTCGCCGCATGGGAGCTCACGACGCTGCGGGAGCCATCCGGGCTGTACACCGTGGCGGTGAGGAACAGGAGCCCGTCGTCGATCGCGGCCATGGCGCCGATCGGCGCCGCGCAGCCGGCCTCGAGCCGGGCCAGCACCAAACGCTCGGCCATCACGGTGGCCTGGCTGGTCGCGTGGTTGATCGCGGTGAGGGCCGTGGCGAGGGTGCGGTCGAGCTTCCCGTCGCGCACCTCGAGCGCGAGCGCGCCCTGGCCCGGTGCGGTCGGCCAGTCGGACAGTTCCAGGTACTCACCGTCCACGGACTCGAGCAGCGCCAGACGGCTGAGGCCGGCGGCGGCGAGCACGACCGCGTGGAGGTCACCCTCGGCAACACGACCCAGGCGGGTCTCCACGTTGCCGCGGATGTCCACGACATCCAGGTCCGGGCGCAGGGACCGCAGCTGGGCGGCGCGGCGCGGTGAGCCGGTGCCGACCCGCGCGCCGTCGGGCAGCGTGGCCAGGTTAAGACCGTCGCGGGCGCAGAGCACGTCGCGCGCATCCGCCCGCTTCGGGGTGGCCCCGATGCGCAGACCCGGGTAGGCGACCGTCGGCAGGTCCTTGAAGGAGTGCACGACGACGTCGCATTCGTCGGCCAGGAGCGACTCGCGCAGGGCGCTGGCGAAAACGCCCGTGCCGCCCAGGGACGACAGCGACTCGCGGGAGGTGTCGCCGTGAGTCGTGATCGTGACGATCTCGACCTCGGAGCCGGACGCGGTCGCGATGCGGTTCGCGATCGCTGTGGTCTGCGCCAGGGCAAGCGCGCTGCCACGGGTTCCGATACGGATCAGGCTCACGGAGCCATCCCGGCAACGGCCGGCTTGAAGCCCAGGCGCACGTTCTCACAGCACCCGGGGCGGCATACGTCGTACCAGGGACCCAGATCGGTCTCGTGCGGGCGAGCCTCGGCGGGGGTGTCGTTCAGTCGCTCCTCGACCAGGTCGATGAGCCCGCTGACGAAGGCAGGGTCGACACCGGGCGTCGGCACGCGCACAGACACCAGGCCGAGTTCCCCGGCGGTCTCGGTGGCCTCGTTGTCGAGGTCCCACATGACCTCCATGTGGTCGCTGACGAAGCCGAGCGGCACGATGACGATGGCACGGATGCCCCGCTCCGGCAGCAGGGCGATGGCGTCGTTGATGTCGGGCTCGAGCCACGGCATGCTGGGCGGGCCGCTGCGGGACTGGAAGACCAACTGCCACGGGGTGTCCACGCCGACCATGACCTTCTGGGCGACAGCCAGGTGCTGCGCCGCGTAGGCGCCGCCCTCACCGAAGCCGCGGTCGGCCGGACCGCTCTTGTTGGCGTCGGTCATCGGGATCGAGTGGGTCGAGAACAGGATCTCGACCTCGGTGGCCAGGTCGATGCCGGGGACCTGAGCCTCGACGTCCGCGAGCCCCTTCCGGAGTGCGGTCACGAACGGGGTGACGAAACCGGGGTGGTCGAAGAACTGGCGCACCTTGTCGATGTGCACCACACCCTCCAGCCCGGTCGCGGTGAGTGCGGCGGCGAAGTCCTCGCGGTACTGGCGACAGCCGGAGTAGGAGCTGTAGGCACTGGTGGCGATGGCCAGGAGCCGAGTCTGGCCGTTGTCGTTGGCCTCGCTGATGGTGTCGCGCAGGTACGGTGCCCAGTTGCGGTTGCCCCAGAGCACGGGCAGGTCGATGCCGCGGCGTTCGAGCTCGGCCTGGAGCGCGGCGCGGAGCACGCGGTTCTGGTCGTTGATCGGGCTGACACCGCCGAAGTGGCGGTAGTGCTTGGCGACCTCTTCGAGGCGCTCCTCGGGGATGCCACGTCCGCCGGTGACGTTGCGCAGGAACGGGATCACATCGTCCTGGCCCTCGGGGCCGCCGAAACCGGCGAGCAGGATGGCGTCATAGGTAGTCATTACTGCAGAACCTCCACCAGTTCGGCCGTCGAGATGCGACGGCCGGTGTAGAACGGGACCTCTTCGCGCACATGGCGGCGCGCCTCGGTGTTGCGCAGTTCGCGCATCAGGTCGACGAGCTCGGTGAGTTCGTCGCTTTCGATCGGCAGCAGCCACTCGTAGTCGCCGAGCGCGAACGAGGAGACCGTGTTGGCGATGGCGCCGCGGAAGGCCGCGCCCTTGCGACCGTGGTCGGCGAGCATGGCGCTGCGCTCGGCCTCCGGCAGCAGGTACCAGTCGAAGCTGCGCACGAACGGGTAGACGGTGAGCCAGGCCTTCGGCTCGACCCCCCGCAGGAACCCGGGCACATGGCTCTTGTTGAACTCCGCGTCGCGGTGCACGCCCATGGCGTTCCAGGTCGGCAGGAGGCTCTTGAGCAGTCGGCTGCGACGCAGCTGGCGGTGGGCCCACTGCAGGGTCTCGGCGTCCGGCGCGTGGGTCCAGATCATCACATCGGCGTCGGCGCGGAGTCCGGAGACGTCGTAGAACCCGCGCAGGGTGACGCCCTCGGCCGCAACGAGGGATACGACGTCGTCGAGCTCCAGCACGGCTCGGGGCACGTCGTGGCCGTCGAGGTCGTCCGGGTTGCTCGGGTCCTTGCGCAGAACCGCGAACAGGGTGAAACCCTCCGGTGATGCGCCTGGCGCGTCGGTCATTCCGTGGGTCTCGGCAGAGGTGGTGGAGTGAGGTGGGTTTACTGCCTCTCCGGCAGCCGGGTGAGTCATAACTACTAGTCTCTACTTCTTTGCTGCGAGAGCCAAAACTGCACGGCCGACGGCCGGTCCTACCGGACCTCAGCGGCGCTGCACGACCTTGACACCGAGCCAGATTGCACCCACGGCGGCCGAGGCCGCACCCAGGACGATGCCGGCCAGTGCGAGGGGGTTCTTCTCGCCGAGTTCACGCAAGCGGACGTTGACCAGGCGGGAACGCACGCGCAGTTGCCGGGGCAGGTTGAGCTTGTACTCGATCGCGTCGAGAGTCTGCGCGAGCTGGGTGCGGGCCCGGGCGGCCTCGGCCCGCAGCTCGGCTTTGGAGAGCGAGACGGCCTTGACCACCTCGCCCGTGACCGCGACGGCGCTCCCGCTCACGGCCTCATTCGTCTTCTGGGTCACTTCAGTGCTCATACTTGCCAACTCCCTTAAGGGCATCGACGTCCCGACGGATGCTCTCCGTCACGCCGTCCGGATCCGATGACGTGCCGACCTTCACCCGGTTTCTGCCGATCAGCGCCAACAGCAGCGCCAACAGCAGCAGGGCGAGCGCCACGATCACGGCCGCGAGCCAGAGCGGCAGTACGAGGTCGAGCGCGATGACCGCGGCTGCGACCAGCACCATGCCGGCGAAGAACACGAACACGGCCGCCACAACGAACAGCCCGATGCCCAGCCCGATGTTCTTGGCCTTGCCGGCGAATTCCGCCTTGGCCGCGTCGAGTTCGGCCTTGACCAGGGCGATGACCTGACCGGGCAGCTCACCGAGAAGCTCGAATGTCGATTTCCGGCTTTTCGGATTGAAGTCGCTGTTTCTCACAGAGTCCCCTTCGTTGGGAGTGTCGCGGCGATTACTTGGCGGCGGTGTCGTCGGTGGGCGTCGTTGCGGCAGGCGTCGCGGCCGGCGTCGTTGCGGCCGGCGTTGCGGCCGGCGTTGCGGCCGGCATCGTTGCGGCCGGCGTCGGCACGGTGTAGCGGGTCCCGCGCGACTTGGATTGCACGGCGGAGACGAGCTTCTTGCCGGTCGCGAGGAGTGCCGACGGCACATCCCCGACCCGCTCGAGCGCGAAGTCGCGGGCCTCGTCTACTCGGCGCTGCACGGGCGGCGCGTTCCACAGGTTCTCTGCGGCGGCCGCGATCTGGTCGTAGCGCTTGCGTCCGGCGCGAGCGCCCAGGACGTACCCGACGAGTCCGCCCGTGATGAACAGAAGCTTTCCCCGCATTGTTACTCCATTCCTCAAGATGCACGTATCTCTCAGAGTATCCCCCATTAGGGATGGAGTCAGGTGGGCGCGGCGGGTGACCCGTGGATCGGGCCACTGATCAGGTGACTGATCGGCGCCCGCTCCGGTGACCGTGCTTCAGATGCCGAGGGCCTCGTGCCGGGTGCGGGAGGCGGCGGCGACGGCATCCGGGATCACCGAGGCCAGTCCGGTTCCGGCGAGCCACGCACCCGTGAGTTCGAGCCCCGGGGTGGCGGTCACGATCTCGCGCACCTGGCTGACCCGCTCGGGCGCACCGACGGTCGCCGGCGAGAGGGCATCGCCCCAGACCGTGCGGGCGAAACCGCGCACCGCTGCCGCATCGAGGTCGACGCCCAGGATGGTGCGGGCGTCGGCCAGGGACAGGGCGAGCAGCTCGTCATCCCGCAGGCCGGCGGTGGGGTTGTCCTGGCCGGCACGTCCATAGGACAGACGGATGACGTGTCGGCCCGGTCCGGCGGCCGCGGCCAGCCATTCCCACTTCGCGGTCACATGCGTGAGCGCTTTGGCGCTGACCCCGGGGGTCGCGGCCGCAACCAGAACACCGGTGCCGCGCGGGTGCGCGTCCAGCTCGGGTGCGTCGATGACGATCGTGGCCAGTTCGATGGCCGTCGGCTGCGGCCAGTCGAGTTCGGCGAGCGCCGCATGGGCCGGGCTCAGATCGGCCAGCAGGGCGAGCGCCTGCGCCCCGGGGGTCGCGATGATCACGAACCGCGCGGCGAGGGTGGTCGCCGCTGCCGGAGCATCCGGGGCGTCCGGGGCGTCCGCGGGCGGCGCGGCGCAGGTGACCGTCCAGGTAGGTGCGTCCTCGGTGCCGGAGCGGCGGAGCGCGGTGACCGGGGCATCCGTCACGATCTCGGCGTCGAAGTGCGCGAGGTCGGCGACCAGGGCCGCCACGAGCCGGGACATGCCGCCGCGGAGCCCGGCCACGTTTGAGCCGGCCGGGGCGCCGGAGCGCAACGACAGCACGGCTCCGGACAGCGAACCGGTCACCGTGAGGGCGGAGTTGAGGCCCGGGGCCACGACGTCGATCTCGAGGTCGTCGGCCGAGGACGAGTAGACCCCGGCGGTCACGGGCTCGACGAGCCGTTCGAGCACCCGGCGTCCCATCCGCTTGCGCACGAGCTCGCCGAGGCTGTGCTCCCGGCCGATCGTCAGCACCGGCATGAGCCGGTCGGCGTAGGCGCGCCAAGCGCCGCTCCAGCCGATCACCCGGCGCACGTCGTCGGCGAGAGGGGAACCGGGGATGCCGAGCACGCCGGCCTTGGGCAGCGGAACGCTGACCGACCCACCCGGCACACGGTCGTCGGGCAGCTGCAGCCACGCGCCGGCGGGGTTCGGCGCGACGACCTCGTCGGACAGGCCGAGGTCGGCGATGAACTCGGCCACCGCATTGCGCCGCACGGCGAAGCTCTCGGCACCGCTGTCGAGGGTGAGGCCGGCCACCTCGTGGCTACCGAGCGCTCCGCCCGGCACGCCGGTGGCTTCGAGCACGGTCACGCTGAGCCCGACCCGGGCGCAGGCTCGAGCAGCGATCAGACCGGCCACCCCTCCGCCGATGACGATGACGTCCTTCATTCGCTTCCCCCGAGCCTTCGTGCGGTTGTCAGGACGCGGACGGCGCGCTGACCGGGGCTTCCGGGACTGAGCCGGTCGCGTCGGCGGAGACCGCGGTGACCTCGTGCACGAAGGCCACCAGTCGGGTCAGCACGTTCGGGTCGGTCATCGGCGGAACGCCGTGCCCCAGGTTGAGCACGTGGGACGGTGCCGTGCGCCCGCGCTCGAGCACGTCCAGCACATGCGCTTCGAGCACCGGCCACGGTGCGGCGAGGAGCGCCGGATCAACGTTGCCCTGGACCGGAACCAGCCCGCCGAGGCGCCGGTTGGCTTCGTCGAGCGGCACCCGGTAGTCGACTCCGACGACGTCGGCGCCCACGGCGTGCATCTCCTTGAGCAACTCACCCGTGCCCACACCGAAGTGCACGACGGGCACGTTGCGGCGCACGGATGCGGCGTCCGCGTCGTCGGCATCCGTGTGTGCGACATCCGTGCCCGCGGCACCCTCGTCGTAAGTGAGGTCCCGCACATGGGCGATCGCCGCGGTGGAGGCAGGAGCAACGAAGCGCGTGTAGTCGGCCAGCGAGAGCGCGCCGGCCCAGGAATCGAACAGCTGGGCGGCACTGGCGCCGGCGAGAACCTGCGCGCGCAGGAATCGCCCGGTGACCTCGGCCGTCCAGTCCATCAGGGCGGCCCAGGCGTCGGGGTCGGCGTGCATGAGCGTGCGGGCATGGATGTGGTCCTTCGATGGGCCGCCCTCCACAAGGTAGGCCGCCAGTGTGAACGGGGCGCCGGCGAAGCCGATCAGCGGCGTCGAGCCGAGCTCGGCCACGGTGCGTGCGACCGCGGCGGTGATCGGGGCCAGTGTCTCATCGAGTACGGCCGGGTCGAGCTCGATGAGCTGTGCGACATCCTTCGCCGTGCGCACGGCCGTGCCGAGGACCGGGCCGGTGCCCGCGACGATCTCGACGTCGACGCCCACGAGCTTGAGCGGGATGACGATGTCACTGAAGAGGATGCCGGCGTCGACGTTGTGCCGACGCACGGGCTGCAGCGTGATCTCGCTCGCCATCTCCGGGTCGAGGCAGGCGTCCAGCATGCGCGTGCCGACGCGCAGCGACCGGTACTCGGGCAGCGAACGGCCCGCCTGGCGCATGAACCAGACGGGGGTGGCGTCTGGCCGGGTGCCCTGGTAGGCGCGGATAAGGCGAGAATCGGCGGTGAGTCCGGTTGCGAGTGGGTGTTGCGCGTCGAGGTTCATTGGTTTGATTCTGTCAAACTTCCGACATTCGGGCGATTCGGGCGCTCAGCCTCAGGTCGTAGACTCGTTGAGTGTTGATCTGTCTGTCCGCCAGCCATAAGAACTCCAGCTTCGACGTGCTGGAGAAATTGTCTGTCGGTGCGAACGACACCGCCGGTGGCATTCTCGGTCGGCACCCGACTCTGGTCGGCGCCGTTGTCGTGGCCACCTGCAACCGGTTCGAGGCCTACCTCGACCTCGACGAGCCCGTGGGCTCCTCTCCTCTTCAGGCCGTGCACGCCGCCATCGACGGCGTCAGCGCGAGTAGCGGCGTGGCCGTCGACGTTCTGCGGAACACCCTGGATCTCGTGCACGGCAGCGGCGTGGCCGAACACCTCTTCGCCGTGACGAGCGGCCTCGAGTCGGTGGTCGTCGGCGAGGGCGAGATTGCCGGCCAGGTGCGCCGCTCGCTCGAGCAGGCCCGGCTCGCCCGCACCACCAGTCCCGAACTCGAGCGCCTCTTTCAGCGCGCCTCGCAGACCTCTCGAGGCGTCAAGAACCGTACCGGCATCGGCGCCGCGGGACGTTCGCTCGTGCGTCTGGCCCTCGAGCTGGCCGAAAGCCGCATCACGGACTGGGCCCAGACCCGCGTGCTGTTGGTCGGCACCGGCCGTTACGCGGGGGCATCCCTCGCCGCATTGCGCGACCTCGGCGCCGAGAACGTGCGGGTGTACTCGCCGTCCGGCCGCGCCGCGAAGTTCGCGACCTCGCACCAGATCACCCCCGTCGCCGAGGCCGAGTTCGCCATCGAAGCCGCCGAGGCCGACCTGATCCTCACCTGCACGACCGCCGACACCCATGTGATCGATGCGGCCCTGCTCCACTCGGGCTTGGCGCTCTCCCTGCAGCTTCCGGCCACGGAAGCGCTCATGCTCCCCTCCTGTCCGGTGACGGATGCCCCGTCCGAGATCCCGCGCCGGCTCATCATCGACCTGGGCCTGCCCCGTAACGTCGACCCGGACGTCACCGACCTGGCCGGCGTGGAGCTGCTCGACCTCGAGACCATCCGCATCCACGCGCCGCTCGAGGAGCTCAACGCCACCAGCGACGCCCGCCTTCTGGTGGGCCGAGCCGCCCGCAAGTTCTCCGCGGTCGCCGAAGAGCAAAGCCTCGCCCCGGCCGTCGTGGCCCTGCGCAGCTACATCTTCGACCTCCTCGACGGCGAGATCGAACGCGCCCGCAACCGAGGCGACAACAGCGAACAGACTGAGGCGGCGCTGCGTCACCTGGCCGGCGTGCTGCTGCACACCCCGATGGTGCGCTCCCGCGAGCTGGCCCGGGCGGGCGAGCAGGCCGCGTTCCTGACCGGGCTCGATGCCCTCTTCGGCGTGCAGGTTCAGCTTCCCGCCGCCGGGTCTGCGGACACGGTCGCCGATATCGGCCCCGCGGCATCCTGACCGCGGACGATCACCGCCGCTGAACTCGCCCGGCGACTCGCGTAGCCGCTCCAGGCATCCGTTTCGCTGCCTCCGTGTGGCTAACTCAGGAGAACCGGTGCGCCCGGCCACCGCCGTGCCGTCGTTCCGGGGTCGCCGAGGCTCACCCGCGGGACTTCTCCTGAGTTAGCCCCACCGGCAGCCCAGCGGCACCCGGTCAGCCCGGACCCGTGCCGTTCCGCTGCCGGGCGCGCGCATAACTCCTGCAATTCGTCGCCGGCGACGAGCTGCGCCGCAGAAACACACGGGCATGCGGCCGGGACGGCAGAAAGTGCAAGAGTTATGCACAGAAACTGCCGGCCACGCCCGAACGCGTACGTGGCCGGCGGCCCCGATCAGCACCGACCGCGGCACAGAGCAGCCCGCCGGCTGCCATCGGCAGGCCAGCGAGCAGCAGCCTCGGCTAGGCGCCGCGGAGGCGCACGGCGAGGTAGGCGTCGAGCTTGTCCAGCGACACGCGCTCCTGCGCCATGGTGTCGCGGTCGCGCACGGTGACGGCCTGGTCTTCGAGGGAGTCGAAGTCGACGGTGACGCAGTACGGGGTGCCGATCTCGTCCTGGCGGCGGTAGCGGCGGCCGATCGCGCCGGCGTCGTCGAAGTCCACGTTCCAGGACTCGCGCAGCCGCGCCGCGAGGGACTTGGCCATCGGCGAGAGCGCCTCGTTGCGGGACAAGGGCAGCACGGCGACCTTGATCGGCGCCAGGCGCGGGTCGAGCTTCAGCACGGTGCGCTTGTCGACGCCGCCCTTCGCATTGGGCACTTCCTCCTCGTGGTACGCGTCCACCAGGAACGCCATCAGCGAGCGGGTCAGTCCGGCCGCGGGCTCGATCACATAGGGAACCCAGCGCTCGTTCTTCGTCTGGTCGAAGTAGGAGAGATCCTTGCCGGATGCCTCCGCGTGCGTTCTGAGGTCGAAGTCGGTGCGGTTGGCGACACCCTCGAGCTCTCCGAATTCGCTGCCGCTGAAACCGAAGCGGTATTCGATGTCCACGGTGCGCTTGGAGTAGTGCGAGAGCTTCTCGGCCGGGTGTTCGAACAGGCGCAGGTTGTCGATGTTGATCCCGAGGCCCGTGTACCACGCCATCCGCTGGTCGATCCAGTACTGGTGCCACGTCTCATCCGTACCCGGCTCGACGAAGAATTCCATCTCCATCTGCTCGAACTCGCGGGTGCGGAAGATGAAGTTTCCCGGGGTGATCTCGTTGCGGAAGCTCTTGCCGATCTGGCCGATGCCGAACGGCGGCTTCATCCGGGCAGCCTGCAGCACGTTGGCGAAGTTCACGAAGATTCCCTGCGCGGTCTCGGGGCGCAGGTAGTGCATGCCGGCCTCGTCGTCGACCGGGCCGAGGTAGGTCTTGAGCAGGCCGGAGAAGGCGCGCGGTTCGGTCCAGATGTGCCGGTTGCCGCAGTTCGGGCAGGGGATCCCGTCGATGCCGCCCTCAGGCGGGCGACCCTTCTTCTCCTCGAACTCCTCCTCGAGGTGGTCGGCGCGGAAGCGCTTGTGGCAGCTCGTGCACTCGACCAGAGGGTCACTGAAGACCTCGACGTGACCGGATGCCTCCCACACCTTGCGGGGAAGGATCACCGAGGAGTCGAGGCCGACGACGTCGTCGCGGCTGGTGACCATGAAGCGCCACCACTGCTTCTTGATGTTCTCCTTGAGCTCCACGCCGAGTGGCCCGTAGTCCCAGGCGGACCGGGATCCACCGTAGATTTCACCGGCCTGGAACACAAACCCGCGATGGCGGGCAAGGGCGATGACGGAATCGAGGCGGGAGAGGGCGGCCACGGGGCTCCAATGGTCGAGGGGGCGGAAGAACTGGAAAGCACGAACAGACGGAAACCGCCCGGCGCTCAGTCCATTTTAGGCGTCCGCGCGGAAACTGCCGCCAAGCTGTTAGCCTTGCTAAGGAATTCCGCAGTCCTTGCGGGGCACCTCGAAGGAGAGATCATGGGCACCAAGCCCCGCACGCCACACGATTCGCCGAAGCGGGGTGAGGAGTTGGACCGGGATCCCCTCCTGTTGCCCGTTGCTCTCGATCAGACCACGCACGATGCCGAAGAGGCCCACTGGAGCCCCCTGAAGATAGCCATCTGGGGTGGCATCTCGCTGCTCGGCGGTCTCAGCTGGGTGATGCTCGCCGTGGTTCGCGGCGAAACCGTCAACGCCATCTGGTTCGTGTTCGCCGCCATCTGCACGTACCTGATCGGCTACCGCTTCTATTCCAACTACATCCAGAAGCACCTGCTGCACCCCGATGACCGGCGCGCGACACCGGCCGAGTACAAGGCCGACGGTAAGGATTTCGCGGCCACCGACCGCCGTGTTCTCTTCGGTCACCACTTCGCCGCGATCGCCGGCGCCGGACCGCTCGTCGGCCCCGTGCTGGCCGCCCAAATGGGCTACCTGCCCGGCACGATCTGGATCATCGTCGGCGTCGTGTTCGCCGGCGCGGTGCAGGACTACATGGTGCTGTTCTTCTCGATGCGCCGCGGCGGACGTTCCCTGGGCCAGATGGCCAGGGACGAGCTCGGCAAGGTGGGCGGCACGGCCGCCCTCGTCGCGACCCTGGCGATCATGGTCATCATCGTGGCCATCCTCGCCCTCGTCGTCGTCAACGCCCTCGCCGACAGCCCCTGGGGCGTCTTCTCGGTCGGGATGACCATCCCGATCGCCCTGTTCATGGGTGTCTACCTGCGCTTCTTCCGTCCGGGCGCGGTCACCGAGGTCTCCATCATCGGCTTCATCCTGCTGCTGGCCGCCATCATCGGCGGCGGCATGATCGCCGACACCGAGTGGGGCTCGACCTTCTTCGCCGTTGACCCGCTGCCTCTCGCGATCGGAATCATCGTCTACGGTTTCGTGGCGGCCATCCTCCCGGTCTGGCTGCTGCTGGCCCCCCGGGACTATCTGTCCACGTTTATGAAGATCGGCACGATCGGGATGCTGGCCATCGCCATCATCATCGTCCGCCCCGAGATCACGGTGCCGGCCACCAGCGAGTTCGTGAATGGCGGCGGCCCCGTGGTGAGCGGCTCGCTCTTCCCGTTCCTCTTCGTCACCATCGCCTGCGGCGCCCTCTCCGGCTTCCACGCCCTGATCGCCTCCGGCACGACGCCGAAGCTGATCGAGAAGGAACGCCAGACCCGGTTCATCGGCTACGGCGGCATGCTGATGGAATCGTTCGTCGCCATCATGGCCCTCGTCGCCGCGCTGTCGATCGACCGCGGCATCTACTTCGCCATGAACTCCTCGCCGGCTCTGACCGGCGGCACCGTCGAGGGTGCTGTCACGTTCGTGAACAGCCTCGGCCTGACCGGCGTCAACCTGACCCCCGAGATGCTCACCGAGACCGCGAAGAACGTGGGCGAGGAGACCATCGTGTCCCGCACCGGCGGCGCTCCGACCCTGTCGGTCGGCCTCGCCAACATCATGCAGCAGGTCGCGGGCGGCTCAGGCATGATGGCGTTCTGGTACCACTTCGCCATCATGTTCGAGGCGCTGTTCATCCTCACCGCCGTCGACGCCGGCACCCGCGTGGCCCGGTTCATGCTGCAGGACAGCCTCGGCAACTTCTTCCCGAAGTTCAAGAACACCTCCTGGCGCCTGGGTGCCTGGGTCACGACCGGCATCATGGTCGCCGCCTGGGGTGCCGTGCTCGTAATGGGCGTCACCGACCCGCTCGGCGGCATCAACACCCTGTTCCCGCTGTTCGGAATCGCGAACCAGCTGCTGGCAGCCATCGCCCTGGCCGTCTGCCTGGCGATCGTGGCCAAGCGCGGGTTGTTCAAGTACCTCTGGATCGTGGCCCTGCCGCTGACCTTCGCCGCCGTCGTGACCATCTACGCGTCGTTCCTGAAGATCTTCTCGACCGTTCCCGCCGTGGGCTACTTCGCCCAGAACCGCGCGTTCTCCAACGCGCTGGATGAGGGACTCACCAGCTTCGGCACGGCGAAGACCGTCGAGGCGATGGAGGCCGTCGTGCGCAACACGATGGTGCAGGGCGTGCTCTCGATCCTGTTCGTCGTGCTGGCCATCATCGTGATGATCACCGCCGTTCAGGCCACCTGGAAGTCCTACAAGTCGCGCAGCTTCGGCACCAACGAGGATGACGCGGTGGCATCGCAGATGTTCGCCCCGTCCGGCTTCATGGCCACCCCGGAGGAGAAGAAGCTGGCGACACGCTGGGACGCCCAGCTCGCCCAGGCCAAGCTGGACAAGGCAGGGAAGACGACTCGCCGATGAGTCTCCTCGCCAGTGTTCGCCAGGGCGCGAAGGGCTTCGCCTGGTTCATGAGGGGGGTCATGGGTGACGACGCGTACGACAAGTACAAGGCCCACCACCAGGCCCTGAGTGACGCCCACCGGGACACTCATCATGACCCGGATGCCGCAGTCTGCGACGGTCCACGGATGATGACGGAACGCGAATTCTGGCGCGACCAGACCGACCGCCAGGACATCAACCCCCAGGGTCGGTGCTGCTGACCGGCTGCGCCACCACGCAGAACTGCCCCCGCGACGAATTCCGTCGCGGGGGCAGTTCTGTTTGGGTGCTTGCGCGGGCGACGCCGGTCAGTGCACGTACTCCAGGAGGTCGAGGCCGACCGCACGCATCCCGTCGAGCACCGCGAGCCGGGACGAGAGGCGGGTGTCGGCGAAGGACATCGAAACCATGTAGGTCACCCCGGCCCGTGGGCCGCGGAGGATGCCGATCTCACTGCGCACTCCGGCATCCGTCCCGGTCTTGTTGACCAGCAGGAGGCCGTGGTCGCCGGATCGGTGGGCGATCGGGTCGAGCCCGAACGCGCTGGCGACCATGGACAGGTCGGTGCCGAGTGACAGCCAGCCGATGACGCGTTCGCTCGCCTCCGCGTCGACGACTTCACCACGGGCGAGCGCCGTGAACAGCCAAGTGAGTTCCTTGGCGCTGCCGACCGAGAGCTGCGGGGCGTTATCGGGCCCGCGCCGGTCGCGAACGAGGTCGAGCAGGGCGGTGCGGTTGAGTCCGAGCTGTTCGGCGCGGGCCCGCACGGCGTCGAGACCGACCGCGCGGAGCAGCACATTGGTGGCCAGGTTGTCGTTCGCGCTGCCGATCAGGGCCGCGAGGTCCGCGACGGGCAGTGCGGGTGCCTGCAGGTGCTGCCAGAGGCCGGACCCAGCAACCGAATCGGCCACGGTGCGGTCGAGGATCGTGAACGCGCCGAAGTCGGCGTCGCGGAGCCTGGCGGCGACCTCGATCAGCAGGAGCACCGTGCCGATGCCGGCCGTGGGCATGACGACGTGGTCGTCCACGGAGAAGAGCACCCGGCCGGTGGCCAGATCGGTGGCGCGGGCCGACACCTGCACCCCGTCGACGGCGAGGTCGCCGAGCGCCTGGAACCCGCGGCCGAAGTTCGCCGTCGCATCCGCGCCGCCGTGCTTGCCGCGGCGCGCCGACGAGTGGCGTGACCGACGCTCTGAATCCTGGGATGGCATGGCCACAGTCGTCAGGTCCTTACGTTGATTCGGGATGCTGGACCCCGGCCACACGACGTTGCGGTCGCACGGCGTTGTCACGGTTGCGCTGAGGTCACCAGATCGTAACGCGCTTCTCCGGGTCCAGCCAGAGAGCGTCGTCCGAGGTGACGCCGAACGCCGTGTAGAACTCGTCGATGTTGCGCACGATCTGGTTGCAGCGGAATTCGTTGGGCGAGTGCGGGTCGATCGAGAGCAGGCGGAGGGCCTCCTCGTCGCGCATCTTGAGCTGCCAGGCCTGAGCCCAGGAGAGGAAGAATCGCTGGGCACCGGTGAGGCCGTCGATCACGGGCGGCTCCTGGCCGTCCAGCGAGATCAGGTAGGCCTTCCAGGCGATTGAGAGGCCACCGAGGTCGCCGATGTTCTCGCCGATGGTGAGTGCACCGTTGACGCGGTGGTCGGGGATCTGCTTCGGGGCGAGCGCGTTGAACTGCTCGATCAGGGAGCGGGTGCGCTCGTCGAAGGCCGTGCGGTCTTCCTCGGTCCACCAGTCGGTGAGCAACCCGGTGCCGTCGTACTTGGAGCCCTGATCGTCGAAGCCGTGGCCGATCTCATGGCCGATGACGGCGCCGATCGCGCCGTAGTTGGCGGCGGAATCGCGGGCGTCGTCGAAGAACGGCGGCTGCAGGATGGCGGCCGGGAAGACGATCTCGTTGAAGCCCGGGTTGTAGTACGCGTTGATCGTCTGCGGGGTCATGAACCACTCGTCGCGGTCGAGCGGGTTGCCGATCTTTCCCAGTTCCCGCTGGAACTCGAACTCGCTCGTGGCACGTACATTCTTGATCAGATCGGCCGGGTCGACCGCGAGGGTCGAGTAGTCCCGCCACTTGACGGGGTAGCCGATCTTGGGCGTGAACGTGGCGAGCTTGTCCAGTGCCCGGGCGCGCGTCTCCGCGGTCATCCAGTCGAGTTCGGTGATGCTCCGCCGGTAGGCCTCGACCAGGTTGGCCACGAGCACGTCCATGCTCTCCTTGGCGCTGGGCTTGAAGTGACGCTCGACGTAGATGCGGCCGACGGCCTCGCCGAGCGCTCCCTCGACGAGCGAGACACCGCGCTTCCAGCGCTCGCGCAGCTGGGGCGTGCCGGTCAAGGTGCGGCCATAGAAGTCGAAGCTGGACTCGACGAATTCGCTCGACAGGAACGCGGCGCTGGAACGGATGATCTGCCACCGCAACCAGTCCTTCCAGCCTTCGAGCCGGTCCTCGGTGAGCATCTCGGCCAGGCCGGTCACGAAGCTGGGCTGGCGCACGACGACCTCATCGAGAGCGCCGGCCGGGCCGTCGAGCCCGTCGAGCCAGAGGTGCAGGTCGACGCCGGCGGCCAGCGCGGTGACCTGGCCCCAGGTCTTGAGGTTGTAGGTCTTCTCGCTGTCGCGCGAGCGCACCTTGTCCCAGTGGTGGGTGGCAAGCTCGGTCTCGAGCAGGAAGACGCGCTCGGCGCGGCCGGCGGCGGCGGCGAGGCCGGCGAGGCCGAACATCCGAGTCAGAAACGCCTGGTAGGACTCGCGGATCGCGGTGAACTTCTCGTCACGGTAGTAGGACTCATCGGGGAGACCGAGCCCACCCTGCTCGACGAAGACGAGGTAGCGCTCGGGGTCTCCCGGGTCGTTGTCGACGAAGAGACCGAAGGCGCCGGACACGCCCGCGCGCTCGAGACGGCCGAGGGTGCCGAGCAGTTCGGGGAGGGAGGTGACGGCCTCGACGGTGGCGAGGTCGGCGGCGAGCGGGGTTGCTCCGAGCTCTTCGACGCGGGTCTCGTCCATGAAGCTCGCGTAGAGGTCACCGAATTTGCGCTCCTCGGTGCCGGGAGCGGCGGTCCGGGCCTCGAGGATGATCTCTCGCACGGCCTTCTCCGATTCCTCGGCGAGCAGGTAGAACGAGCCCCAGCGGGCCTTGTCGGCCGGGATCTCACTGCGGGCGATCCACTTGCCGTTCACATGGCGGAAGAGGTCGTCCTGCGGACGCACCTCCAGGTCGAGTTCGTCGCGGTCGATTCCGGATGCGGTCCCCTGGTCAGTCATACCTCCACCCTATTCGCACTTGACGGTGGTCGACCCTGGCGAGACCCGGTGGTCGAGCCCGTTTCGACTACAGCGCCAGGTCGCGGCGACGGATGCCCACCCCGGCCACGACCGCGCCGGCCAGGGCGACGCCGAGCATCCACCAGGCTCCGCTCCATTCGACGTCGGCGGCGCCGATCGTCGGCGTGTGGGTGAACGGCGACAGGGTGAGCAGCCAGTCGGGCAGGCCGAACAGCTCGCCGAACTCGCCGATGAACGCCGCGCCCAACAGCACACCCCAGCTCAGGCCGGTGCTGAGCCGCGGCACGAAAACGAAGAGCAGCGCGGCGATCACCAGGACGAGCAACGCGGCCGGCGCCTGGGCCAGCCCGGAGGCCACGGCGCTGGCCACCCGGTCGGCCGTATCGGTGGTGCCGGCGGTACCGGCCTCCGACGACGAGGCAAGCCCGGCCGCGGCGCCCCCGGCGGCCACGAGCAGCACCAGCGCCATGGCGCCGGTGCCCACGAGGAGGTAGTCGACGAGCCAACGGCCGCGGCGAAGCGGCAGGGCGAGCAGGAGCTCGGCGGAACCGTTGACCTCCTCCTGACGCATTCGGATCATCGCCTGGGTTGCCGCCGCCGCAGCGATCACGCCCACCAGGCCGAAGATGGTGTCCGTGAACAGGTCGATGATCGACGCCCGGCCGCCCGCCATCCGGGCCAGCGTGTCGCCGATCTGAGAGCTCGACTCGACCAGTTCGACCACGGTTTCTCCCAGAGTCCCGACGAGGATGCCGAGGACCAGGCCGACGAGGGCCCAGCCGATCATCGGCGCCCGCTGCAACCGCCAGGCCAGGCCGAGCGATCCGGCGAGTGTGCCCGGAGCGTGCTCGGGACCGGGCCGCTCGCCGATCAGGCTCGAGCCGAGGTCGCGCCGCGACTGCAGCAGCACGACCACCGCGAGGAGCACGGCCGCGAGGAGCAGGTCGAGTAGGAGCGGAGCCGGACGGTTCGTGGTGAAGGCCGCCGTCTGCTGGCCCCAGCCGATGGGCGACAGCCAGCTCGGCCACGCGCTGGTCATGCTCAGCCCGTCGGCGGATGCGGTGCCGCCGGCATCGCCGAAGGCCCGCAGGGTATAGGCGAGGCCGATGAGCGCCGCGCCCAGGCCGTTCGCGCCACGGGAGGTGCGCATCACCTGGCCGGCCAGAAGCCCGACGCCGAGGAAGGCGATCCCGGTACCGGCGACCGCGGCCCCGGACGTGATCGAACCGGCGGGATCCAGACCGGCGGTGAGGAGGCCCAGCGTGACGGCCACCCCCGCGGCCAGGGCCGCGGCGATCCCGTGCAGCGCCGTCGCCAGCAGCGGGATCAGCCGGCCGGCGGGTGTCGCAGCGATCAGCTCGGAGCGGCCCGACTCCTCCTCGGCGCGGGTGTGGCGCACGGCGAGGAACGTGCTCATGAAGGCCACGAGCGTGGCGAGGAACGCGAAGATGAGGAAGAAAGCGACCGCGTCGGCATCCGCTCCCTGCGGCTCCCCGCGGAAGATGAGGATGGTCGGTGAGCCGACCGCGATCCGCATCAGCGCCTGGCGGTCGGCGGTCGTTCCGAAGCTCGAGTCGACCGCGACGACGACGAACGCGGCGAGCCCGAAGAACACGGCCATCCAGATCGGCAGCTGCACCCGGTCGCGGCGGATGCGTAGTCGCAGCAGCGGCAAGAGGGTGTTCACCTGGCCTCCGTCGGACCAGGCCGTCGGCGGATCACAGGTGAGGTCCGGTCGACGGCAGGGGCGCCGGAGCCAGCGCCGGGGCATCCTCTCGGTAATGGCGCAGGAACAGGGTCTCCAGGGACGGCGGAGCGACGGTCAGGCCCTGCACCCGCAGCTCGGCCAGAACGGGCAGAACCTCGGGCAGCGCGTCGCTGTCGGCCGTGAAGCTCACCCGGTCGACGCCGGCCCGAGCGGTGCCGGCACGCGCGGTGCCGACATGCGTGGTGGCGGTCTGCGGGACGCCGGTACCGACCACGAGGTCGTGGGCCGCCGGGATGCGCGCCGCCAGCCCGGCCAGGTCGGCGTCGGTCAGGCCGGTGCTCGCAAAGGCGACCTCGGTGCGGGTGAGGTGGCGCAGCTGGGCCAGCGTTCCGGTCTCGACGGTGCGGCCGGCCCGAATGATGCTCACCCGGTCGCAGAGGTGTTCCACCTCGGAGAGGATGTGGCTCGAGAGCAGAACGGCGGCGCCATCCGCCGTCGCCGCCTGCAGCTCCCGGCGGAAGACGGCATCCATCAGCGGGTCGAGGCCCGAGGTCGGCTCGTCGAAGATGAACAGGTCGGCCGGGGCGGCGAGGGCCGCGATCAGCGCGACCTTCTGCCGGTTGCCCTTCGAGTAGGTGCGGCCCTTCTTGGTGGGGTCGAGCTGGAAGGCGTCGACGAGGTGCGCACGGCGGGCCCGGTAGGCAGCGGCATCCGCCGTTCCGCCGCGCAACCGGCAGAGCAGGTCGATCGCCTCACCGCCGGACAGGTTGGGCCACAGGCTGACGTCGCCGGGGACGTAGGCGATGCGGCGGTGGAGGGCGACGGCATCCGTCCAGGGATTCTGGCCGAAGACCGCGGCGGTTCCCCCGCTCGGACGGTAGAGGCCTAGCAGCACGCGGATGGTGGTGGACTTGCCGGCCCCGTTCGGGCCGAGGAAGCCGTGCACCTCGCCGGGGGCGACCGTGAGGTCGAGTCCGTCGAGGGCCCGAACTCGGCCGAATCGCTTCTCCAGTCCTCGAGTCTCAATGACGCTGCTCATGCAGCCCAAGTTACGCCTCTCCGTCGCCCATCACCGGAGCAGCCCGCCCCGAGGGCTCCCGTCCCGGTGCTCGAGCCTGCCGAGACCCGATGCACCGCCACCCGAAGGCTCCCACCCCGGTGCTCGAGCCCGTCGAGCCCAGAACCCAGAGCCCCCGGTAGTCGAGCCCGTCTAGCCCTGAGCCCTGAGTTCCGGTGGTTGAGCCTGTCGAAACCAGGGACCAGAGGCCTGGAACCACGGGCCGCACTCCCTGCCTACAGCTTCGCTCGCTTGGTGGGCAGTGCGATCAGCGTCTGTTCCGGGGCGACCTCGCCCGGTGGCCGGAGCCAGTACTGGGTGCCGGTTCGGATGATGCTCCAGTGCTGGTTGTGCAGCAGTAGATG
>NZ_SOGK01000109.1:0-28177 GCF_004564305.1 Cryobacterium sp. TMT3-29-2 | reverse complement strand
GCGGCGCCGCCGTTGCGCGGCGCCGCCGTCGCGCGGCGCGACCGTTGCGCGGCGGCGAACGCTACTCGACGGCGAAGGGGATCGCGAGCTCTCGCTGCGCCATCAGCGCCAGCTCGCGCAGCAGCACCAAGTCGACTGTCTCCGCCGACCTCGGCTCAGTATCGAACACGCAGGGAGCGCCGATGAACTCCCCCGACCGCGATTCGAGCGGGAATCCGGCGTAGAACCTGATCTTCGGCTCGCCCACCACGAGCGGGTTGCTGCGAAATCGTTCGTCGAGGAGGGTGTCCGGGATCACCGTCGCCGACGTGTGCGGGATGGTGACCGCACAGAACGAACTTGACCGCGGCAACTCGGCATCGGCCACGCAGATGCGAGCCTTGTGCCACTGACGATCGTGGTCGATCACGGTGCGTGCCGCCGATTGGGTGCCGAACAGGGTTCGCGCCAGTGCCGTGATGCGGTCGAAACGCTCCTCGGGCGGGGGTCCACGATCCCGAGCTCGTCGACCGCGAGCTGGCGCCGCGCCTCCGCCACCGTCGCCCGGTCGGCGGAGGGCGCCGGTTCGGCGTCAGAGGTCGCGATTCGGTCGGCGCCCAGGAGGGGCCCCATCCGGGACGCCAGGACGTCGGCCCAGTACGCGTACGATTCCGTGGACCGGTACCGGCCCGGTGGCGGCGTCGGCGCCGCGCTGGACGGCACGAAGGCGACCCGGTCGCCGCCGTCGGCGACGAGCCGCATCGTCACCCGATTCAAGAGCCGGCCGTGCTTGTCTGCCAGGTTTCCGACCCGGGAGTCGAACACCGGGATGGACCGGATGGGTTGGATGCCCGCCACGATGATGCAGGTGCTGCAGGATGCTGCGGCCGAAAGGAAAGTGAGCAGGTTCGCCAGATCTCGCCGCCAGGCACGGGTGGAGACCAGGTTCACGGCCTCGTTCACCCCCAGGACCAGCACGATCGCGTCGAACCGGGAAGGGCCAGGTTGTGGCTTACCACGCCGCGGCCGACAGCCAGCCCCGAACCGAGGATGAGGATGCGGTCGGATTCGACGCCGGCGGAGTGCGCTTGCGGGGCATCCGTGGGCATGAAGACGTCACCGAAACCGCGCTCGGACGCGGCGGCCCAGGTGCGCGTGCCCGGAGCCAGCGCCCACCGTATGAGTTCCCGCACTGACGCCCCTGTGTTGCTCAGACACCAGGGTGTATCCCAGGACCAGATGCCCAGTATCCCCCTTCCGGGGCGCGGACCGGTAGGGCAGGGTGCGGGACGTCGGGCGGCGGTCTACAGCAGGGCCACGACCGCCTGGGCGAGCGCGAAGATGACCAGGCCGGCCAGCGCACCCACCACGGTGCCGTTGATGCGGATGAACTGGAGGTCCTTGCCGATCTGCAGCTCGATCTTCTCGGCCGTCTCGGCCGCATCCCACCGCCCGACGGTTTCGGTGATCACCCCGGCGATCTCGTGCCGGTACCGGCGCACGACGTAGCTCGCGCTGTCCGCCAGCCACCGGTCGATGCGGGCGCCGAGGGCCGGGTCGGTGGAAAGCCGCCCGCCGACCTCCATGACGGACGAGCGGATGCCCGTGCGCAGCCCGCTCGACGGATCGCTCAGCGCCGCCGCCAGGGACACCTTGACCGCCTCCCAGGTCTCGCTCGCGAATTCGCGCAGCCGGGCGCTGTCGAGCAGTTCCAGCTTGAGCGCCTCCACCCGCTCGATCATCGCCGGCTCGTGCTGCAGGTCTTCGGTCAGCTCGATCAGGTAGCGGTCGATCGCCAGGCGGAGCGGGTGTGCGGCATCGGCCCTCACGTTCGCCACGAAGGCGAGCACCTCCCGGTGCGCCTTGTCGTCGACCAGCTTGTCGACGAAGCCGGGCAGCCAGCCCGGCAGCCGCTGGGACACGGCCCGCCCGAAGGCCTCCGGATGCACCAGCAGCCAGCCCTCGGCCCGTTCGATCAGCAGATCGACGGCAGCGTGCTGCTGCCCGGACTCGACCAGCCGCGCCCCGACGCGCCCGATCGGCGGGCCCCACTCCGGCGTCAACAGGTTCTCGCGCGCCACGGTCTCGATCAGGTCCTTGATCGCGTCGTCGCTGAGCAGATTGAGCAGCCCGGCGCCCGCCACCGCGACCTCGTCGGTGAGCCGGCGCGCTTTCTCCTCCTCGGAGAGCCAGGCGCCGAGCCTCCGGGACGCCCCCAGCGACTCCAGCTTGCCGCGGATGACCGTCTCGGAGAGGAAGTTCGTTTCGACGAACTCGCCCAGGCTGGCACCGATCTCGTCCTTGCGGCCGGCGATGATGTTCGTGTGCGGGATGCGCAGGCCGAGCGGGTAGCGGAACAGGGCCGTCACGGCGAACCAGTCGGCGATGGCGCCGACCATGCCGCCCTCGGCCGCTGCGCGTACATATTGCAGCCACGGGTAGGTCTCCTGCAGGGCGAACGAGGTCGCGAACACCACCGCCATCAGGAGCAGCAGTCCGATCGCGAGCCGTTTCATGCGAATCAGGGCCGTCAGGCGCACGGCGTCCTGCGGGCTCAGCGGCGGCCGGGCGCCGGCTGCGGCCCGTGCTCGGGCCCGTGCTCCGGCCCGTGCTCCGCGGGGAACGGTCTCGGTCAGGTTCTGCCTCAGCTTCTCGGCCATCCTCCCAGACTGCCCGATCGGGGCCGGGGAGGGAAACTGCGACAGGTGTCGCCCAGGCGGACAACTGTTGCCGGCGGTGCGGCAACAGTTGTCCGTCTGGGGAACAGATGCACGGTTGGGGGCCGTCAGCGCTCTCTCAGCAGTGGCAGTGGCCCTCCGGGGCGGGCGTCGACGCCGGCACATCGAGTACCGGGCTGCGATCGAAGAAGCCATCGGGCTTCAGCTTGAAACCGGCGGTGTCCACGGGCATGATCGGCCAGTCCTCAATGCGCGGATAGTGGGTGAGGCCGAACGTGTGCCAGAGCACGATGTCCTGGCCGTCGATGTCGCGGTCGGCTTCGATGTACGCCGGCAGGCCGGCACCGCCCGCGTGCTGGTTGACGAAGTCACCGGTCGGGTAGCGCTCGTCCTCGGCGTAGCGGGTCACCCACAGGTCCTTGGTCGCGAAGGTCGCCCGCCTGGCCACGGACGAGTTCTCGTCGGCCAACAGGGTCGGCTGCCCCTCGGGGTACAGCTTGTACCCGACCGGTTCACCGAGCCGGTTGAGCACGTTCGGGTTGGAGACGAGCCAGGTGCGCCCGCTGCGCATGTCGGCCTCGCGCACCCCCTCGGATTCCCGGGCGAGGAGCGTGCGCCGGCGCGTGAAGGCGTTCCCACGCTCGTTGCCGGGCCCCATCGGGACGCGTACGGCTTCCTCCTCCTGGACCCGGTTGGTGTTGCCGTCGAGCGCCATGTCCAAGCGGGCGCTGAACAGGTGCTGGTGGAACGGCGCGCCCAGGCCCGGGGCCAGTTCCGAGGCATACGGGTAGCCCTTGCCGGGGAAGGCGCTGGTGAACACGACGCCGGTCGCCTTGGCCTCGAACTCGATCGTGCCGTCGAGGTAGAGGTACCAGTAGAAGCCGTAGTCGTAGTTGCCAACGGTCGTGAAGAAGGAGATCACGAGACGGCGGTTGCGGCGGGTGTATTCGATGCCCGACCAGAGGTCGCTGTGCTTGGCGAGGATGCTCCAGTCCTCCTCGTGCATGCAGATGCCGTTCGTGATCGTGCGCGGGTTGCCGAACCCGTCCGTGATGACCGGGCTCAGGTAGGTGATCTCGCCGAGGCAGTCGCAGCCGAGCTCGAGCGAGTTGGCGTACTGTCCGACCAGGTACTCGCCGGTGTCGAAGTAGTTCTGCCAGGACCGCACGGGTGCGGGGTCGCCGTAGGGAACGACCATCTCCGCGATCGACGCCCGGTTGATGATGGATCGACGGGCTCCGTTGTCGTCGAAGCCGATGTTGTGCAGCACGACGCCCTCGCGCACATCGAAGCCCACATCCAGGCTCCACTTCTCCCATTCGACGTGGTTGCCGCCGGTCACGGTGAAGCTCGGGCCCTCCGGCTGGGTGATCTCGATCGGTTTGAGGGTCTCCCGCAGTGGCCCGGTCAGTGTCGGATCGGTGTAGTTTCCGTGCTCGGCCGGGATCGGCACGACGCCGTAGTCGATCACCTGGTCGACGCTCTTGCTGACGATGTCGACATACGCGACGAGGCCGTCGATGGGATGCGCCCAGGCGCTGTCCTCGGGGAAATTCTGCACGAAGGCAAGGCCGCGCAGGATGCGCCGTCCCTTTTCCTCCGGGTATTCGAAGACGCCCGCGGACAGCGGCGCCACCCGCACGCTGGCCACGTCGAGGCCGCGGTCGGCGAGGGCCTTCAGCCAGCGTTCGTCGTGGGTGAGGAGCTCCTCGACCGCCGCGAATTCCTCCTCGAGCACGGGAAGCTCTCCGGTCACCGCGGTGTCGAGCACGATCACGGACTCGACCGTCTGCCGGGTGGCGGACACGGTGACGTCCCGGGGCGCGGCGCAGCCCGACACGTCGTGCAGGAACACCCGGAAACGCCGGTCGGGCTCCCCCGTGGCGCCGCGCGGTGGGTCGAGCAGACCGAGGTAGGCTACCCGGATGCTCTCATCGAGCAGCCCGGCGTCGGCCAGGAGGCCGCGCACCGAGAGGATCTCCTCCGCCGACGCCAGGGCGTACGCGGCGGTGACTGCGAGTGAAACGGAAGTCATGGTTCCCCTTTCCAGGGCTATTGGGCGGCGAGACGAAAGCATCCATCCGGATTCTTTTTTCTATGGTTGTAGAACCATAAGCGGTCACTAAGCTCGCTGGCAAGGGCTTTTTTGGCCCGATGCAGCAGGAGGGCAGCATGCCGAAAGTTGTCGACCACGACCAGCGCCGAGTCGAATTGGTCGAGGCGACCTGGCGGATCATCGCCCGGCACGGCATCGAGGGCGCCACCATGCGAGACATCGCCGCCGAGGCCGGCTTCGCCAACGGAGCCCTCAAGCCCTACTTCCCAACCAAGGACGACCTCCTGACCTTTGCGTTCAGCCACGTGTTCAGCCAGACCAGTCGGCGCATGATCGACGCCACGGTGGGCAGGTCGGGACTGGGCGCCCTCCGGGCCTTCTGCCTCGAGATCCTGCCGCTGGACGACATCCGGATCAGCGAGGCGCGCATCGTCATCCCGTTCTGGCAGAAGGCGCTGACGGATGCCGCCAAGGCCGAGCTGCATGCCGCGGCCATGCTGGAGTGGCGCGACACCATCTGCGCGCAGTTGCGCGAAGGCCGGGCGGCAGGCGAACTCCGCACCAGCGCTCCGGACGAGGACATCGCGGGGCTGCTGATGAACCTGGTCTTGGGCGCTCAGATCACGGCAGTGCTCTCCCCGGCCGAGAATTCACCGAACCAGCTCGTTGCCCAACTGGACGCGGCACTTCGGCTGATCAGCACGGGAGTCTGACACTCCGGCACCCGCACGGCCTCAAAATCTTTTTTCGACAACCGTGGAAAAATAGTGACAGGTACTCCGATCCTCGGCTAGGTTACTGGGAATATGTGTGTCCGATCACGTCGGCAAAGGAGCCACCCGTGACCATGACGACCGTCCGCCTCCCTTCCAACACGTCCTTCGACCCCGTGCAGCGCGCCCAGGCGAACAGTTTCGTCGAATGGCGCACCCTGGTCTCGGACTCCTTCGTGCCGCTCGAGGTGCGCTCCGATGCGTCGGAGTTCCGGGGGGTCCTGCGCTCGCGGGTGCTCGACGAACTGTCCATCGTCGAGGTCACCGCCAACGGGCACCAGGTACTGCGCACCCCCGCGCTGATCGCGCGCTCCGAGCGGCACTACTTCAAGCTCAATCTCCAGCTCTCCGGTCACGGCATCCTGATCCAGGACAACCGGGAGGCCACCCTGCGGCCGGGCGACCTCGCCGTCTATGACACGCACCGGCCGTACACCCTGGCCTTCGAGCAGGACTTCCGGACCCTGGTGCTGATGTTCCCGCACGACGCCCTCGACCTGCCGGCGGACTCCGTCGCCCAGCTCACCGCCCGCCGGATGGCCGGCGACGAGGGGCTGGGCCGCCTGATCAGCCCCTTCATGGCCCAGCTGGCCGAGAATCTCGACGCACTGTCAGGCACCACCGGACACCGCCTGGCCTACAACGCCGTCGACCTCATCGCCACGATGTTCGAGAACGAACTGAGCATCCGGCGCGATCCGACCACCCCCGGCACGCACGCGGATCTGCTCACCAGCATCCGTCAATACATCGAAGCCGAACTCGGCGACCCCGATCTCTCCCCGGCCGGCATCGCCGCCGCGCACTTCATCTCGACCCGGCAGTTGCACAAGGTCTTCCACGAGGCCGACACGACGGTCTCCAGCTGGATCCGGATGCGCCGGCTCGAACGCTGCCGGCGTGACCTTCGCGACCCGATCCTCGGGGACCGCTCCGTGGGCACCGTGGCCGCACGCTGGGGATTCCTGGATGCCGCGCACTTCAGCCGCATCTTCCGCACCGCATTCGGTGAGCCGCCCAGCACCTACCGGCGGGGCTGAGCGTCGTCAGCGGCGACGAGCCGTCCCGCTCCGGCAAGTTCCGTTCGTTGAAAGACAAGTTCCGGACCCGGCATTCGGCGAGAGTCATCTCACCGGCTCCCCCGCCCGATCGTCAACTCAACGAGGAGTAAACCCATGACGACTACCAGCAGCACCCCCGAGACCGACTCAGCCACCCTGCACAAGGGCCGTCTGGGCGTCATCGGCATCGTCTTCTTCGTGGTCGCGGCCGCGGCACCGCTGGTCGGAATGACCGGCGCCGTTCCGGTCGCAATCGTTCTCGGCAACGGCGCGGCCGCCCCGGGCGCCTACCTCGTGGTGGGCATCACCCTGCTCCTGTTCAGCGTCGGCTACGCGGCGATGAGCCAGCGCGTCACCAATGCCGGAGCCTTCTTCGCCTACATCGGCCGGGGCCTCGGCCGCCATCTCGGCAGCGCGTCCGCCTTCGTCTCGATCCTCGCCTACTTGGCCATCCAGCTGGCCATCTACGGCTTCTTCGGCGGACTGCTCGGCTCCCAGGTCGGGCTGCTGCCCTGGTGGGCCTGGTCACTGCTGGCCTGGGCAACCGTCACCCTGCTCTCGCTGCTCAGCGTGGACGTCGGCGCCAAGGTGCTCGGCGTGCTGATGCTGCTCGAGCTCCTGGCCCTGGTCGTCACCTCGGTCGCCATCCTTGCCGACGGCGGCCCGGAGGGCCTCAACGTCTGGGCCTCGTTCAACCCGGCGGCGATCCTCGCCGGCGGGCTGGCCGGCTCGGCGGGCATCGCCTTCGCCTTCGCGTTCGCGTCCTTCATCGGCTTCGAGGCCACCGCGATCTACGGCGAGGAATCCAAGGACCCGAAGACGGTGGTCCCCCGGGCCACCTACCTGGCGGTCGGAGTGATCACGGTACTGTTCGCCCTGACGGCATTCGCCATGGTCACGGGAATGGGCGCATCCTCGGTCGTCGAGAAGACCGTGGAGCTGTCGACGCTCGACGGTGTGCCCCTGGCCGACCCGGCCGCGGTGCTCTTCTCCCTCGCGACCCAGTACGTGGCGCCGTGGATGGCCACCGTGATGGGCATCCTGGTGGTCTCGAGCCTGTTCGCCGGGCTGCTGGCCTTCCAGAACGCGGCCAGCCGCTACCTGTTCGCCCTCGGCCGCGGCGGTGCGCTGCCCACCCCACTCAGCCACGTCAACGGTCGCGGCGCCCCGAGCACCGCCTCCCTCGCCACGTCGGTGCTCACGGGTCTCGTCATCGTGACCTTCGCCGTCTTCCGGCTCGACCCGGTGCTCAACATGTTCTACTGGTTCAGCGGCCTCGCCGTGGTGGCGATCGTGCTGATCGAGATCCTCGTCTGCATCGCGGTCATCGTGTTCTTCCGCCGGAATGCAGGCAACGAGAACGTGTTCCAGACCATCGTCGCGCCCGTGCTGGCGACCATCGGGCTGGTTCTCGGCGAGTACTTGCTGATGAGCCGCTTCGGGCTGCTGGCCGGCACGGTCGCCGAGGGCGTGGACCCCACGGTGTCGTCGTGGGGGCTGAGCCCGATCGGCTGGGTGCTGGTCGCCCTGCCCTTCGTGCTGCTGCTCGTCGGCTACCTGCACTCGCTGTGGTCGCACACCGAGAACGAGGCTCTGGTCAAGGACGTCCTCTCGTAGCCGGCGAGCCGTGAAACGGGGCGTCGGCCGCGAGGCAGGCGCCCCTTCTCTCTGCCCAGCGGACCGTGATGGGTACGTGATGCCGGGTCAGAGTCCGAACCCGGAGTGACGGATGCCCCAGCGCACAGACCAGGACTCCCCCGGCTCGACCCAGCTCAGGCCCGCGCCCGAGTTGAAGGCGTTCGCGGGGGCTGTCATGGGCTCGATCGCCACCGCCAGCCCCAGGGACGGACCGTCCGGCCCGTCGAAGGGGAAGTTGCGCGGTGTGAAGACCTGCACGTTGCGGATGTTCCGGTCACCCCAGATCGTGACGCTGCGGCCGTCGGGTGCGGTCAACGCGGCCACTCCGGCCACGCCGGCATGCTCGCCGGCCACGCCGGCATGCTCGCCGGCCACGTCGGACCGGTCCTCGACCGACTTGGAGCCCACCCCGCCGAAACCGTCGTCGAGATCGATGTCGCCCACCCGGAGCCCCGCCCGCAGGTCGAACCGGGTGCCGGCGACGGAGGACTCCCCGATGGGGTTCTGACGGTCGTCGACATCGATGTGGGTGTGCGCCGCGATCGTGAGCACGAGATCCTCGGTCGCGACGCCGCCGATCTTCGGGTACGGATGCGCGCCAAGCGCGACCGGGGCCGCGTCCCTGCCCACGTTCCGCACCGTGTGGGTGACCTCGAGACCGTCGTCCGTGAGCGTGTACCGCACGGTCGTGTCGAGCAGAAACGGGTAGCCGGCCTGAGGGAAGACGGTGGCGGCCAGGGTGACCGAGCTCGGGCTGCGCTCGAGCAGGCGATAGGACGAATACCGCAGGAGACCGTGGATGGCGTTGGAAAGTTCCGGCTCGGTGAGCGCCAGCCGCTGCACGATGCCCTCGTGCTGCCAAAGACCATCCCGGATGCGGTTGGGCCACGGCATGAGCACGATCCCGGCCCCCCACGGCGGGGTGGACTCGGCCGCGAACGGCTCGACCAGGTCGATGCCGTCCACGGAATACAGTCGGAGCCCGGCGGCCACCTCGGTGATGACCGCCAAGGCGGCCCCACTCGGCGTGACCGACCTCAGCTCATATTGAAAACCCGTTGCAGCGCGCATGATATCAACCTACTCCGGCCGCAGAACGGTCAGGCCGGCCTCGCGGAGGGGCAACAGCACGGCCTCGCCGGCCGCGGCATCCGTCACCAGTGTGTGGAACGCGCGCAGCGGACCGACCTGCCCGAGGTGCACCTGGCCGAGCTTGGAGGCGTCGGCCACGACGACCGCCCGGGTCGCGGCGGCGAGCATGAGCGCCTTGATCCCGGCCTCGGGCAGGTTGATGTTCGTGACACCGCGGCCGGCCTCGACGCCGTTGCAGCCGATGAAGGCGAGGTCGGCGTGCACCTGGCTGAGCACGGTCGCCGCGAGCGGCTCGACCAGCGAGTGCTGCAGCGGGCGGAGTGAGCCGCCCGTGACGATCACGGTGAACCGCGGGATGGCCGGCTCGAGGGCGAGGGCGATGCTGAGCCCGTTCGTGATGATGACCACGTCGGTCAGCTCGGCGCGGGCCAGCAGGGCGTGGGCGATGGAGAGGGTGGTCGTGCCGACGTCGAGGATGATGCTCTGCCCGCTCGTCACGAGGGACGCGGCGAGCGCGCCGATCTGCTGCTTAGGGAGCACGGATGACGCGAGCGCCTCCTCGAAGGAGGACTCCCGCAGCGGACGGCCACTGGCAGGCGCCGCCGGAACCGCCCCGCCGTGCACGCGCTGCAGCGTTCCGGCGGACTCGAGCAGATCGAGGTCGGCCCGAGCCGTGACGCCGGACACCCCGAACGCGTCGCGCAGCTCGCTCACCCGCACGAAGCCGCGCTCCCCGATCAGGCGCTGGATCTGCTCCCGGCGCTGGTGGGCGGGGAGGATGTCCGGATCTGTCCGTTCAGGAGTGGCCATACATAATCTTCACTTAGTTTGCTTTAGTTTTCAATCTGAAAGTTCTGGTTTCATCTGCGAAAATCAGATAGCGTGGTTTTTGCCATGAACACACCAGACTTCGTAGCCGATACCGGCATCATCCGTCACCGCCACACCCTCGCCGACGGTCGGGATCTCATCTACTTCGATGACCCGCAGACCACCCTGCCGCCGGAACGCGCGGCAGACCTGCGCGAACTCGACCCACGCCCCGCCACCGCCCGGATGCGCCAGGACCCGCTCAGCGGCGAGTGGGTCTCGATCGCCGCCGCCCGCCAGAACCGCGTGTTCCTGCCGCCCGCGCACCTGGACCCGCTCGCACCGTCGACGCCGGGCAACCCGTCCGAGGTGCCCAGCAACTACGACGTGGCCGTGTTCGAGAACAAGTCGCCCTCGTTCGGTCCGCTCCTCACCGACGCCGATGCCCCGGCAGGACTCGACGACCTGAACACCATCGGCCTGAACCGCATCCGCACCTCGGTCGGCCGCTGCGAGGTCGTCTGCTTCAGCCCGGAGAACGAGGGCTCTTTTGCCAGCCTGTCGGTCGTGCGCGCCCGCACCGTGATCGAGGCCT
Organism: Cryobacterium sp. TMT3-29-2; assembly: GCF_004564305.1. Lineage (NCBI taxonomy): Bacteria > Bacillati > Actinomycetota > Actinomycetes > Micrococcales > Microbacteriaceae > Cryobacterium > Cryobacterium sp. TMT3-29-2. The sequence goes on along the minus strand of NZ_SOGK01000109.1, from coordinate 17,495 downwards.
GGGCCGAGCGCACGCATGCCCTGTCCCAGCTGCCCGGCGTGGAACAGGTCTTCCCGTTCGAGAACCGCGGCGAAGCCATCGGCGTCACGTTGCACCATCCGCACGGTCAGATCTACTCCTACCCCTACGTCACGCCGCGCACGCAGCGCGTGATCGCCTCCCTCGACCAGTACGGGCCGAACCTGTTCGCCGACATCCTCGCCAGCGAACAGGCCGGGGGCCGGGTCATCCTCACCGGTGAGCACTGGACCGCCTTCGTGCCGTTCGCCGCCCGCTGGCCGATCGAAGTGCACATGCTGCCGCACCGCCACGTTCCCGACTTCGCCGCGACCAGCCTGGCCGAGCGCGATGAGCTCGCCGTGCTCTACCGGCGGCTGCTGCGCGGAATCGACGCCCTCTACGACACCCCGACTCCGTACATCGCGGCCTGGCACCAGGCCCCGGTCTCGGTGCGCCGCGACGAGATCCGGCTGATGCTGCAGGTGACCAGCCCCCGCCGGGCCGAGGACAAGCTCAAGTTCCTGGCCGGGTCGGAGGCCGCCATGGGCGCCTGGATCGGCGATGTCACACCGGAGCAGGCGGCCGACAACATTCGCCGTGCAGTCGAACGCTCCGCCGTGGCGGACGCGGCCGTCGAGCAGGCCGGCGCCGCGGCATCCGTTCCCACTCCCAGCACCACGCTCGAAGGGCAGGCCCGCGCATGACCGATCTCATCCAGACCGTGACGGATGGCTTCACGAGCCGTTTCGACGCGTCCCCGGCCGGACTCTGGTCGGCCCCCGGCCGCGTCAACCTGATCGGCGAGCACACCGACTACAACGACGGCTTCGTGTTCCCCTTCGCGATCAACCGGCGCACGCTCGTCGGGCTCCGCCTGCGCGGCGACCGCCTGCTGAGGGTCGCGAGCTCGTTCGCCACGGAGACCGTGGAGCTGTCCCTCGACGAGCTGACCCCGGAGAACCTGGCGGGCTGGTCGGCCTACCCGCTCGGCGTGGCCTGGGCCCTCGGCGAGTTCGGCGCCGACCTGGCCGTCGTCCCCGGCTTCGACGTGTTCATCGACTCGGACGTGCCGATCGGGGCCGGGCTGTCGTCGTCCGCCGCGATCGAGAGCGCGGTCGCCGTTGCCCTGAACGACCTCTGGGATCTGGGGCTCGACCGGCGCGTGCTCGCCCGGGTGGGCCAGCTGGCCGAGAACCGGGCCGTCGGGGCTCCCACCGGCATCATGGACCAGTCAGCGTCGCTGCTCGGCGAGGCCGACTCGGCCGTGTTCCTGGACTGCCGCACCCTCGAGGCCGAGGTGATCCCGCTCGGCTTCGACGCCGCCGGACTCGAGCTGCTGATCATCGACACCCGGGTGAGCCATGCCCACTCGACCGGAGGGTACGCCTCGCGCCGGGCCTCCTGTGAGCTGGGTGCACGGATGCTGGGGGTCACCTCCCTGCGCGACCTCACCGTGGACGACCTCGGCCCCGCCTCCGACGTGCTCGACGACGAGACGTTCCGCCGGGTGCGGCACGTGGTCACCGAGAATCAGCGCGTGCAGGACACCGTGCGCACCCTGCGCGAGCAGGGACCGACCGCGATCGGCGCCCTCCTGGACGCGTCGCACCTGTCTATGAGGGACGACTTCGAGATCTCGGTGCCGGAGCTCGACCTCGCGGTGGAGACCGCGCGCGGCGCCGGGTCCATCGGCGCCCGGATGACCGGCGGCGGCTTCGGCGGCGCGGCCATCGCCCTGACTCCGAGCGACCTGATCCCCGCGGTCACGGCCGCGGTCACCGCCGCGTTCGCGGCCCGGGGCTTCGCGGTGCCGGACCTGTTCGTGGTGCGCGCCGCCGATGGGGCCGCCCGGCAGCAGTAGCGCCGGGCTACGCGCTCCGCTCGGCTTAGCTCCGCTCGGCTTAGCTCCGCTCGGCTTAGCTCCGCTCGGCTTAGCTCCGCTCGGCTTGGCTCCGCTCGGCTTGGCTCCGCTCGGCTTGGCTCCGCTCGGCTTGGCTCCGCTCGGCTTGGCTCCGCTCGGCTTGGCTCCGCTCGGCTTGGCTCCGCTTGGCTTAGTGGCTAACTCAGGAGAAACTGACCGGACCGTCGGCAGTACCCGCGGATTACGGGGCCGACGTGACTCGGGACATCCGTATCTCCTGAGTTAGCCACAAAAAAACCCACACCGCGTGCGTTCACGGCGCGACCGCGGTGGGCTCGCCGCCGGTGATCCGCACGAGTTCGTCGAACGTGGTGGGGAACACGGTGTGCGCGTGTCCCGCCGCGGCCCAGACGACGGGGAATTCGGCGAGCGCGACGTCCACCAGGGTACGGAGCGACGACGGATGCCCCAGCGGCGCGACCCCGCCGATGACCTGACCGGTGGCCTGCTCGACGACATCTTTCGAGGCGCGTCCGATCGTGCCGCCCAGCCTGTCCCCCAGCCAGGCCGCGTCGACTCGGTGCGCCCCGGAGGTGAGCACGAGCAGCGGCTCGCCGTCGAGGGTGAAGACGAGCGAATTCGCGATGGCGCCGATCTCGATTCCGAGCGCCTCCGCGGCGGCGGCGGCCGTTGGGGCAGCAGCGTCGAACCAGCGGATCTCCGGGTCTGTTCCGTGGGCGCGAAGAGCCTGCCGAACCCGATCGACGGACGGATGCGCGGTATTCACCATGCCGGAAGCCTAGGGCCTGTGCGAGGCGCGCCCGATAGGCTGACGCGTATGACTGCCGACAGCGCCGCCCGCATCATCATCTTGCCCGACCGACCCGGACCGGTCGTCGCCGAGACCGCCTTCGTCGCCCCGGGGGCCGTGCTCGTCGGCAACGTCACCCTCGCCGAACACGCCAGCATCTGGTACAACGCCGTGCTGCGCGCCGAAGCCGAGCCCATCCGCATCGGCCCCGGCTCCAACCTTCAGGACAACGTCTCCTGTCACGTGGACCACGGCTTCCCGCTGATCGTCGGCCGGAATGTGTCCGTCGGGCACGGAGCCGTGCTGCACGGCTGCACGGTCGAGGACGGCTCGCTGATCGGCATGATGGCCACCGTACTGAACGGCGCCGTCATCGGTTCCGGGTCGCTGGTCGCCGCGGGAGCCGTGGTGCTCGAGGGCACAATCGTGCCGCCGCGGTCGCTGGTCGCCGGCGTTCCCGCCAAGGTGCGGCGCCCCCTGACGGATGACGAGGTGGCCGGCCTCGGCCACAACGCCGAGGAGTACCTGCGCCACTCCGCCCTGCATGCCTCGGTGGCGGCGCCGCCCGAGGACTGAGTCGGAACGGGTCTCGACAGGCTCGACCACCGGCGCAGACTTGGGCTCCCGGCGCGGACTCGGGCTCGCGGCGCAAGTTCTAACGTGCGTCGGTGCCCACGGCGTGCGCTGCGACGGCATCATCATTGGTCCTAGCGGGTCCCGGTCGCCGAGAGACGAGAGACCAGAGACGAGAGACCAGAGACCAGAGACCAGAGACGACGAGCGAGCGTGCCGGATTAGCGGATGAGGGACAGCTCGGCGGCCTTCACCACGTTGCAGAGCAGCATGGCACGGGTCATCGGGCCGACCCCGCGCGGGTTCGGGGAGAGATGACCGGCGACGTTCGCGACATCCGGGTGCACGTCACCGGTCAGAGTGCCCGTGCCGGTGATCGGGTCGGTCACGCGGGTGATTCCCACGTCGAGCACCGCGGCGCCTGGCTTGACCCAGTCGGCCTGGATCAGATGCGGCACGCCGACGGCCGCCACGACGATGTCGGCGCGGCGTACCTCGCCGGGCAAGTCGACCGTGCGGGAGTGAGTCAGGGTGACGGTGGCATCCAGGCCCTTGCGGGTGAACAGCAGGCCGAGCGGGCGCCCGACGGTGAGGCCGCGTCCGACGACGACGACGCGCCGGCCGACGATCGGAACGTCGTATCGGCGCAGCAGCTCGACGATGCCGGCCGGGGTGCATGGCAGTGGCGAGTCCAGCTCGCCCTCGATGCCGAGTACCAGGCGGCCGAGGTTCGTCGGGTGCAGGCCGTCGGCATCCTTCGACGGGTCGATCAATTCGAGCATGGCGTTGTCGTTGTGGCCGACCGGCAGCGGTAGCTGAATGATGTAGCCGGTCACCTCGCGAGCGGAGTTCAGGTCCTTGATCGCGGCGCGCACATCGGCGCTGGTCGCCGACGCGGGCAGGTCGACGCGGATCGATTCGATGCCGACCTCGGCGCAGTCGCGGTGCTTGCCGGCGACGTACGAGCGCGATCCCGGGTCGTCGCCGACCAGGAGCGTGCCGAGCCCGGGCACGATCCCGTGCGCGCGCAGCTCCGCGATCCGGTCGATGAGCTCGGTCTTGACCGTGGAGGCGGTCTTGACTCCGTCGAGGATGATTGCCGTCATTGTGGTTCCATTCAATCGATCGTGCCCAAGTGCTCTGATGCTCTGATGCTCTGCTGCCCTGATGCCCTGCTGCCCTGATGCCCTGCTGCTCTGATGCCCTGGTGCTCTGATGCTCTGATGCTCTGATGCTCTGGTGCTCTGGTGCCGGAGGCGCGTGCGAATTCGACGGAGATTTTGGGCGACACGCCGGTGACGGATGCCGCCAGCGGGCTTTCAAGGCACAATCTCCGTCGAATTCGTTTACACGCAGGGCGCTGAGCCCCGGCGCGGCGGGCGCTACTGCTGCAGGCCGGGGTACAGCGGGAAAGCCTCGGTGAGCACCTTGACGCGGGCGCGGAGGCCCTCGACGTCGGCGTCGGGCTTGAGCGCCTCGGCGATGACGTCGGCGACGACCGTGAACTCCTCGTCGCCGAAGCCGCGGGTGGCGAGGGCGGGGGTTCCGATGCGCAATCCGCTGGTGACCATCGGCGGCCGCGGGTCGAACGGCACCGAGTTGCGGTTGACCGTGATGCCGACCGCGTGCAGGGCGTCCTCGGCCTGCTGGCCGTTGATCGGCGAGTTGCGGAGGTCGGCGAGCACGAGGTGCACGTCGGTGCCGCCGGTGAGCACGTCGACACCGCCGGCGCGCGAGTCATCCGCCATCAGACGGTCGGCGAGGATGCTCGCACCGCGCAGGGTGCGCTCCTGACGTTCCTTGAACTCGGGCTCGGCCGCGAGCTTGAACGCGGTCGCCTTGGCTGCGATCACGTGCATCAGCGGGCCGCCCTGCTGGCCGGGGAACACGTTCGAGTTGAGCTTCTTCGCCAGCGCCATGTCGCGCGAGAGGATCAGACCGGACCGGGGACCGGCGAGGGTCTTGTGCACCGTGGTGGACACGACATCCGCGTAGGGAACCGGGGACGGGTGCAGGCCCGCGGCGACGAGTCCGGAGAAGTGGGCCATGTCGACCCAGAGCATGGCGCCGACCTCGTCGGCGATACTGCGGAACGCCTCGAAGTCGAGGTGGCGGGGGTAGGCGGACCAGCCGGCGATGATGACCCGGGGGCGGGACTCGAGCGCCTTCTCACGCACGACGTCCATGTCGACGAGGAACGTTGTCGGGTCGACGCCGTAGGCGACGGGGTTGTAGAGCTTGCCGGAGAAGTTGAGCTTCATTCCGTGGGTGAGGTGGCCGCCGTGGGCCAGTTCCAGCCCGAGGATGGTGTCGCCGGGCGTCGCGATGGCCGACAGCACGGCGGCGTTCGCGGTGGCGCCGGAGTGGGGCTGCACATTGGCGTAGGCGGCGCCGAAGAGGGACTTGGCCCGGTCGATGGCGAGCTGCTCGGCGACGTCCACGTACTCGCAGCCGCCGTAGTAACGGCGTCCCGGGTAGCCCTCGGCGTACTTGTTGGTCAGCACCGAGCCCTGCGACTGCAGCACTGCACGCGGCACGAAGTTCTCGCTGGCGATCATTTCGAGGTAGTCGCGCTGGCGTCCGAGCTCCTGCTCGAGGACGGCGGCGATCTCGGGGTCGACGACCTCCAGAGGATCGTTGAACGTGGACCGCAAAACGGTGGATGGCACGGAATCGGGCACGGGGGTCTCCTCAGACTTTGTGATTACGACGTGATGATCAATCGTCGTGGCCCAGGCGTGCGGTCACTAACCGTGTCAGTCGCTCCCCGATGGTGACCCATCTTTCGTGCTACGCCAGTCGCGACAGGCTCGATCTTATCAGTCGGGCCGGGTGCCCAGCTCATCGATTATGAGCACGTCGACGCGCACATGGTGCGTGTCATAGGCGGCCCGGCCCACCATGTGCGCGGCCACCGGGGCTGTCAACGCCTGGAACACGACGATCGCAATGACGAGGGTGACGGTGCCCACGGTGAAGTTGTTCAGGGCCACATCGGCCGTGATTGCCATCAGCCCGAAGATCTGCGGCTTGGTAGCGGCGTGCAGCCGCGACAACACGTCGGGGAAACGGATGACGCCGATCCCGGCCGCGAGGCACATCACGGCCCCGGCGAGCACCAGAACCGCCGAGATCACGTCTTGCAGTTCGTCGCTCATTCGCTGTCCTCCACGGGAAGGAAGCGTGCGACGCTGAGCGACCCGAGCACCGCGAAGAGGGCGAGAACGAGCAGCACCGGCAGCATGTCCGTGTGCCGGTTGAACGCCATCTCAGCGCCCATCGCGCAGATCACGGTCGCGACCAGGACATCCGAGGCGATGACCCGGTCCAGCACGGTCGGGCCGCGCACGATTCGATAGAGGGCGCACAGGGCGCCGGCCCCGAACAGCACCCCGGCAATAACGGCGACGATGTGCATCAGGCGGTTCCTCCCCGCTTTCGTTTCTCGTGCGCATGCTGGTCGCGTGCGCGTTGGTCTTGCTCGCTCCTGTCCTCGCCGCGGACCCGGCGGAGGCGTTCCACGTCTTCCCGGGACCCGAGGGCCATCACGATCCGGCGTTCCTCGTCCAGGACGCCGTTCCGGAACCGTTCCACCTGGTCCGGCCGATGCACGTTGAGCACGTGCAGGTACAGGGTCGACCGCACCCGGTCCACATCGACCACGATCGCGCCCGGGACGATCGACGTCGACACCCCGGTCAGCGTCAGGATGAAATCGCTGCGGGTGCGCAGGTGCACGGCGACGATGGCGTTGCTGGGCGTGTAGCGCGGGGAGAGCGCGAGGACGGCCACCTGCAGCGAACCACGTACGATGTCGAAGCCGAGCCGGACCAGAAAGGTGAGCGTGTACCAGAGGTTCAGGCGCAGACCCAGTTCCACCGCGGGCAGGTAGAAGCCCACGGAGACGATGGCGGCCAGCAACATTCCGGTGAGCAGGTTGAGCCAGGAGAAGGAGCCCCAGAGCAGTATCCACAGCAGCACGAGCCCGAGGAAGAGAGGCACCTGATTCGCGAACGTGGCGAGGCGCTGCTTCGGGGTGCTCATGGCGTGCCGTTCGGGAAGACGGCGTCGATGTAGGTGGCGGGGGTCTCGATGTCGGCGGCCGCGCGGGTGGTGAGTGCGAAAACCGGCCCGGCGAACACGGTGAGCGAGACGGTCAGCAGCAGCAGGGCAGTCGTCGCAGCGGTCATCAGCGGCGAGATGGTGCGGGTCGTGACCGCGCCCTCGTCGTCGGGATCCTCGAGGAGCGCATCGAGCATCGGCGACTCGTAGTCCTCGACCTCGCCTGCCCCGCGCCAGAACGCGATGTTCCAAACCCGGGCCAGGGCGTAGAGCGTGAGCAGCGAGGTGGCGGCTCCGGCGCCCATCAGGATGTACGTCACCGGTTCGGCGATGTCCGCGCCGGCCTGGAAGAGGGCGATCTTGCCGAGGAAACCGGAGAACGGCGGGATGCCGCCGAGGTTGAGCGCCCCCACGAAGAACAGGAAGGCCACGAACGGCGCCGCTTTCAGCAGCCCGCCCAACCGTGCCAGCGAGGTGGTGCCGCCCACCCGCTCGATCAGCCCCGCGCAGAGGAAGAGGGTCGTCTGAACCGTGATGTGGTGCACGACGTAGAAGATGGTGGCCGCGATCGCCAGGGGCGTGCCCATCGCGATGCCGAAGATCATGTAGCCGATGTGGCTCACCAGAGTGAACGACAGCAGTCTCTTGATGTCCGCCTGCGCGAGCGCCCCGAGGATGCCCACGATCATGGTCAGGAAGGCCACCACCATCAACGGCACCGACAGCACGCTGTCGGGGAAGAGCAGGGTCTGCGTGCGGATGATCGCGTAGATGCCGACCTTCGTGAGCAGACCCGCGAACACCGCCGTGACCGGGGCCGGAGCGGTGGGATACGAGTCGGGCAACCAGAACGACAGCGGGAAGACCGCGGCCTTCACGCAGAAGGCGAGCAGGAGCAGCAAGTTGAGGATCAGCTGCACGTCGGGCGGGAGGTCCGCCACCCGGTCGGCGATCAGCGCCATGGTCACGGTGCCCGTGGCGCCATAGATCAGGGCGATCGCACTGAGGAACAGAATGGAGGAGACCAGGCTCACCACGATGTAGGTGACACCGACCCGGATGCGCGCACCCGTGCCGCCGAGCGTCAGCAGCACGTAACTCGCCGAGAGCAGCATCTCGAACCCGACGTAGAGGTTGAACAGGTCCCCGGCGATGAACGCGTTGAACAACCCGGCCGCCAGCACAAGGTAAGTGGGGTGGAAGATCGAGACGGGGGTTTCCCGGTCGCCGTCGACGATGCCCTGCCCCACGGCGAACAGGAGCACGCCGAGCAGCATCAGCGCCGAGACCAGGAGCATGATCGCGGACAGACGGTCGACGACGAGCACGATGCCCCACGGGGCGTCCCAGCCGCCCACATGAACGACGGCCGTGCCGCCCTGATCGACCTGGATCAGGAGCACGGCGCCGATGACGGCCACCATCGTCAGGGCGAAGACACTCACCGCGATCTGCTGGGGTCGGCGCCGGCCGAAGGCCAGGGTCAGCGCGCTGCCCAGAAGCGGGATCGTGACGACGAGGGGCACGAGAATGTTCGCCGGAAGGTTCATCGGTTCATCCCCTCGCCCGGCGCGTTGGCCGGGTCGCCGCGCTCGCCCGTGTGCCCGTGCTGGTGCTCGTGCTCGGTCCCGCGCTCGCTGGCGTCGAGGTCTTCCTGGCTGGCCGCCTCATCTTCGGTCACCGAGCGGAAGGACTCCTCAGTGCTTGCGAAGGTCTCGGCCGCGTGCTCATCCGTGAGCGTGTCGCCTTCGTCACCCAGACGCGCCAGCCACCAGGACCGGTAGATGAGCGCGAGGATCAGCGCCGTGATACCGAAGTTGATCACGATGGCGGTGAGCATGAGCACCTGCGGCACCGGGTCGGCCATCGCGGCGTCGGCGGCCGTTCCGGTGACGATGGGCGAGTTGCCCGGGCGGCCGCTCATGATGAAGATCAACAGGTTCGTCGCGTTGCCCACCAGCAGGAATCCGATCAGCACCCGGGTGAGGCTGCGCTCCAGCATCACGTAGACCCCGGCGGCGTACATGACCGCCATCACGATCACGAGGGTGAGGGAGGCGCTCATGCCGAGGCCTCCGCACCCTGCTGCGACTGCGAGCGGGGCTCGGTCTCGCCGGCTTCCTGCTGGCGGTCGACCTCGCTACCGAGGCTGCGCAGGATGTCCAGCACCAGACCGACCACGACCAGGTACACGCCGACGTCGAAGATCGTCGAGGTGCCGAAGGACAGGGGACCGAGCACGGGCACCGTGGTTTCGAAGTAGGCGGATTCCAACGGGATGCCGCTGAAGAAGAGGGAGATTACGGCCATCCCGACGGCCAGCACGATGCCGAGCCCGAGGATCTTGCCGGGGTGGACGGGCACCGCCTCGCCCAGTTCGTAGCGGCCTCCCGCGAGGTAGCGGGAGACGAGGGCCAGGCCGGCGATCAGTCCGCCGGCGAAACCGCCGCCGGGCGCGTTGTGCCCGGCGATGAGCAGGTAGACCGAGACGATCATGGCCGGGTGGAAGAGCAGGCGAACCAGCACCTCGACCATGATCGAACGGTCCTTCTCGGCGACCGTGCGACCGGCCAGGAGCCAGGACTGGCGGGTGACGGCATGCCCCTCGGAGGGCGCGGCCGGGTCGGCGACCACCGTGCGCCGGTGCGGCAGAGATCGGAGCTTCCGCGATTCGCGCAGCCGCGGCACGACCGTGTTGCGGCCCGAGACGAACAGCAGGCTGGCGACGCCGGTGGCCACCACGATCAACACGGAGATCTCGCCCATCGTGTCCCAGGCACGGATGTCCACGAGCATCACATTCACGATGTTGCGTCCGTGCCCCTCCTCGACCGCGAGTCGCGGCAGCTCCGCGGCGATGCTCGGGGCCTGCCGGGCGCCGAGCGCGATCACACCGATGGTGCCCATCACGGCGCCCACCAGCACGCCGATCACCGCGCGCCGCCGCGGGTGAACGGGCCGGTTGCGCTGGGCGATCTTCTGGGGCAGCCGACGCAGCACCAGCACGAAGACGACGATGGTGATGGTTTCCACGAGCGCCTGGGTCAGGGCCAGATCGGGGGCGCCGTGGAACGCGAACAGAGCGACCAGGCCGTAGCCGGTGACTCCGGCCAGCAGCACGGCGGTGATCCGCTCGCCGACGCGCGCGGCCATCACCGCGGCGATGCCCATGGTGAGGGCGATCGCCACCTGGCCGGGGTAGTCCCAGAGCACGACCTGGTCCGGCCAGCTGCGGTTCACGAAGGCCGCGAACCCGAGCGCCAGCACGAAGACGATGAGGATGGTGGACAGGTACTGCGGCAGTCCGCCGATCTGGGCGAAATGGGTGATGCGCGCCGCGGCCCGGTCGATGCTGCGCACGGTGTAGCCGTAGCCCTGCCCGGCGTCGACGTAGGCCGGCACGATGCCCTGCAACCGGGCCACCCCTCGCCGCTTCCAGAACAGTGCGAGGCCGAGAACGACCACCGCGGCGCTCACGGCGAGCGCCGGTTCGAAGCCGTGCCAGAGCGCGAGGTGGTAGTCGCCGACGCCGGGCACGGTGTCGGCATAGGAGGCGAGCACGGGGTCGAGCAGGAAGACGAGTGGGCCGAGCAGGACGGTGGCCACGGCCAGCAGCCCCGGCGCCAGCTGGAAGTCCCAGCGGGCGGGGTGCAGCGCGGTGTCCGCGAGGGTCACCCGGGTTCCGAAGGCACCCCAGAGGAAGCGGGCGCTGTAGGCGACCGTCAGCACCGAGCCGAGCACGGTGCCGATCAGAGCGACCCAGCCCCATCCGTCACCGGCCAGAGCGGCTTCCAGGAACGCCGTGAACACGGCTTCCTTCGCGACGAAGCCGAGCAGCGGCGGGATGCCCGCCATGGAGGCGACCGACACCAGGGCGATCGCGGCCAGCACGGGCGCGTTGCGCCCCACGCCGGAGAGCTGCCGCCAGTCGCGGGTGCCGGCGCGGTGGTCGATGATGCCCACGGTCAGGAACAGCGCCGACTTGTAGAGGGCGTGCGCGAGGAGCAGCGCGACCCCGGCGAGCGCCGCGTCCCGGGTGCCGAAGCCGACGACGACCATCAGGAACCCGAGCTGGCTGACCGTGCCGTAGGCCAGCACCAGCTTGAGGTCGTACTGGCGCAGCGAACGCCACGCACCGACCAGCATGGTGCCGACGCCGAGGGTGACGAGCACCGGCATCCAGCCCGGAGTGTCGGCATAGCCCGGTGCGAGACGGGCGACCAGGTAGAGGCCGGCCTTGACCATCGCCGCCGCGTGCAGGTAGGCGCTGACCGGGGTCGGCGCCGCCATCGCGGCCGGGAGCCAGAAGTGGAAGGGCACGAGCGCGGACTTCGACAGCGCGCCGACCAGGATGAGCAGCACCGCCCAGGTGGTGGCCGGGCCGGTGACAGGGTCGGCGACGATCACGGCCAGCGACGTGGTGCCGGCCTCCACGGTGAGGATGACGACCCCGACCAGCATGATCAAGCCGCCGAAGGTGGTCACCAGCAACGCCTGCAGGGCGGCGCCGCGGCTCGCCCGCTTGAAGGTGTAGTGCCCGATCAGAATGTAGGAGAGCACGCTCGTGATCTCCCAGAAGATGAACATGACAACGATGTCGTCGGATGTCACCAGGCCGTACATTGCCCCGGCGAACGCCAGCAGGCTGGCCGCGAACCGGCCCAGCGCGGGTTCGTCGGCGCTGAAGTAGCGGACGCAATAGACCAGCACGAGGGCGCCGACCCCCGTCACGACCAGGGCGAGCAACCAGGCAAGGGTGTCGACGCGAAACGAGAGCGAGATGCCCAGCGCGGGGATCCACGGGATGCTTTCGGTGATCGCTTCACCTGCCGACACGGCCCGGGTCTGGGTGAGCGTGAAGCCGAAGGCGGCCGCGGGGAGCAGTGCGACGACGTAGAAGACGCGGATGGAGAGCCACCGGGTCAGCAGCGGCGTGAGCGCGGAAAGGGCGGCGAAAGCCAGGAGGATTGTCGCCATGAGGCCTCCCGGCTTTCTCGAAGTCAGAGTGTCAGGGCGAGTCTACCGGAGGCCGTGGACGTCGGCCCCGTCCGGGGGCCGCTAGGGTTGGCCAAAACCCGATAATCGGAAGAGCCCCATGACGCGTGCAAACCGGGGGCCTCAACTCCCCCAGAAACTTGACCACTCCGAGTACCACGGTCGTGGCGTGGAGACGCCGTTCGAGCACATCTCGGATGCCCTGAGCGTTCACGAGGACGAGGGGCTGCACAAGGGACTCAAGGCCCGCCAGGTGCAGATGATCGCCATCGGCGGGGCCATCGGCACCGGCCTGTTCCTCGGGGCCGGCGGACGCCTGGCCACGGCCGGGCCCTCCCTGGTCTTCGTCTATGCGATCTGCGGTTTCTTCGCGTTCCTGATCCTGCGCGCCCTCGGGGAGCTCGTGCTGCACCGCCCGTCGTCGGGCTCGTTCGTCTCCTACGCCCGCGAGTTCTTCGGCGAGAAAACGGCGTTCGTCACGGGCTGGCTCTACTGGCTGAACTGGGTGATGACCGCGATCGTCGACGTCACGGCCGTGGCGATCTACATGAAATTCTTCGCCAAGTACTGGGCCCCATTCGGCGACGTGCCGCAGTGGCTGTACGCCTTCGCTGCCCTTGCCGTCGTCCTTTCCCTGAACCTGCTGTCAGTGAGCGTGTTCGGCGAACTCGAATTCTGGTTCGCCCTGATCAAGGTCCTCGCCATCGTGGCCTTCCTGCTGGTCGGCACCTGGATGGTCATCTTCGGCACTCCGATCCCCGGGCAGGAAGCGGGATTCAGCCTGATCGGGGACAACGGGGGCTGGCTGCCGAACGGCCTGATCGCATCCGTTCTCGTGGTGCAGGGCGTCGTCTTCGCCTACGCCTCGATCGAACTGGTCGGCACGACCGCCGGGGAGACCGAGAACCCGGAGAAGGTGATGCCGAAGGCGATCAACACCGTCATCATCCGCATCGCCGTCTTCTACGTCGGCTCGATCCTTCTACTCTCGCTGCTGCTGCCGTACACCGCGTACAAGGCCGGCGAGAGCCCGTTCGTGACGTTCTTCGGAACCATCGGCGTCGGCGGCGTCGACGTGATCATGAACCTGGTCGTGCTCACGGCGGCCCTGTCCTCGCTCAACGCGGGGCTCTACTCGACCGGGCGCATCCTGCGGTCGATGGCGCTGGCAGGGTCGGCGCCGCGCTTCGCCGGCAAGGTGAGCCGCACGGGTGTGCCGTTCGGCGGCATCCTGCTCACCGGCGTGGTAACCCTGCTCGGCGTCGGCCTGAACGCCGTCGTGCCCGACAAGGCCTTCGAGATCGTGCTGAACATGGCCGCCATCGGCATCATCAGCGCCTGGGGCATGATCGTGCTCTGCCAGCTGCGCCTGCACGCCTGGTCGAAGCTCGGCATCCTGCAGCGTCCCGCGTTCCGGATGTTCGGGGCTCCGTACACGGGCTACGCCAGCCTGGCCTTCCTGGTCGCCGTGCTCGTGCTGATGGCATTCGACTGGCCGGTGGGCACGCTCACGATCAGCTCGCTCGTGATCATCATCCCGCTGCTGATCGTGGGCTGGTACGCCTGCCGCGGCCGCATCCTCGAGATCGCCGCCGCCCGCGAGGGGTTCACCGGCCTGGTGCCGATCCTGCCCAGCCGCCCACTGTCGGACCAGCTGCGCGAGTCCGACCACACGGACACCGACCGCACGGAGTAGCCGCCACGCCACCGATCGCCGTTTCCCCGTGCGGGGAGCCCGGGCGGCTAACATGGCCGATTGATCACTGCGCGGCAGATTGTCTCGCGATTAACGGAGAACACTATGACCACCGAATCGGTGTGGATGCCACCCAGCTCGCTCGCTCTCCTGATCGAGGAACTCGCCGTGCTGGCCAGTCAGCCCAGCCCGGACGCGGCCACGAAGGAGCGGATCCGGGAGCTGCGCAAGACCCTCAGCCAGGCCGAGGCCTCGATCAAACCGGACGACGGCCTGGTCGAGCCCGGGATGCGGATCACAGCGATGCTCTCCGGTGACACCCGGGCGACCGTGTTCCTGCTCGGCGAGCGTGAACTCGTCTCCCTCGACCCTGAGGTGGAAGTCGAGGTGTACTCCCCCTCCTCGCCGATCGGCCAGGCCATCCTCGGATCATACGTCGGCGACACCGTCGCGTACACGACGCCGACGAACGCCCGCATCGAGATCGAGATCCTCGCAGCAGTCCCGTACACCGGCGGTCGTTGAACCGACGAGATTGAGGGGTGCGGATGCGTCCGCACCCCTTTTTTCCGTCGTGTCGGCCGCGTCGGAAGCGCTGAGTCAGGCCGCCCGGCGGCGCACGACCACGTCGCTGACGATCACGAGCACGAAGGCGAGCATCAGGATCCCGACGTAGGCCAGTGGCACGGCCTGCATTCCCGCCGAGCTGAGCAGCGCGGCGCCGAGGAGGGCGCCGCCGCCGATCCCGGCGTTGAACGCGGTCGTGTAGATGGCGCTGGCGGTGTCACGGATGCGGAGTGAGGCGGTGCGCAGCAGCCGCGTCTGCAGCAGCGGCGGCAGCATGCCGAAGGCCAGACCCCAGAGCACGAAGGCGGTCACGGCCACCGGCAGTGTCGCCGCGAAGAGGGCCAGCACGGTCACGCTCAGCGCCGACACTGCGATGCCGATCACCAGTCCGAGCTGCGGCCGGGGACCGAAGACCGTTCCGGAGAGCACCAGGCCGACCGCGCCGGCGATGCCGTAGGCGAACAGGAGTGGGGCGACCGCGGCGGAGTCCACACCCATCTCGTCGATCAGGAACGGTGCGATGTAGGTGTAGAACGTGTAGTGCCCGACCATGGTCAGGCCGGTGATCGTGGAGAGCAGGATCACGGCGCGCATGGTCGGGTCGCGGCGCGGCGGGACCACGGCGGCGCCGTCGGCCCTCCCCGGGGTGGCTGCCGCGGCATCCGTCGCGCGGGCGCCGTAGTGCGACACCGGCGGCAGGAAGCGCCAGACGACGATCGCGCCGACCATCATGAGCGCGGCGAGGGCCAGGAACGACAGTCGCCAGCCGAGCAGATGCCCGGCTGCCGTGGCGATGGGGACCCCGAACACGAAGGCGAGCGTTCCGCCAGAGACGGTGATGGCCACAGCGCGGCCGATCTGCTCCCGCGGAACGAGATGCGCCGTGTAGGCGCCGACGACGGCCCAGAACAGACCGTGGGCCATGCCGCCGATGATGCGCCCGCCCACCATGAAGGCGTAGTTGGGCGCGATGGCGGTGAGCACATTGCTGATCGCGAGCACCACGAGAACGAACACGATCAGGCCGTGCCGCGGGAGGCGACGGGTGAGGTGGGCGAGCGAGGTGCTCGTGAGCACCACGGTGAACGCGAACCAGGATACGAGCAGGCCGACTTGCCCCTCGGTCACGCCGAGCGTCCGGCTCATGTCGGGCAGCAGGCCCGTGGGCAGCATCTCGGACGTGACGGAGAGGAAGACTGCGGCGGCCAGAGCGAGCAGACCCACCCACGGGAAGGGTCGGGCGGCGGCCAAAGGGCTTTCCGGCGCATCCGGCGCGTCCCGCGCGGGCAGGTTGATGGGTGCGGTGAATGACATTGCTCTGTGGCTCACAGACGGGAACAGTGGCAGCGCGGGCATGCCGCGGGGCCGGTCCGGATCGACTGCGCGCCGACGTGCGCGCCCGGGGCCGGCGTGTTGCGCCGACCGTTGCCCAGCCTAGCCGACGGGCGGAGCAGGCGGCAGGGGGCCGGTAATCTAGTCCGATGACTTCTCTCCTTGCTCCGAACCCGCGCCACCACTGGGTGATCACCCTCGTCTGCGTCGACCAGCCGGGTATCGTGCACGCGGTCAGCGGCGCGATCGTGCGGGCGCGCGGCAACATCACCGAGAGCCAGCAGTTCACCAGCGCCGACACCGGCCGGTTCTTCATGCGGCTGCAGGTGGAGTCGCCGGCGACCCAGGTGGAGTTGGCGGACGAGCTCGCCCCGGTCGCGCGCCGGTACGCCATGGACTCCGTCATCGATGTCGTCGGGCGGCCCAAGCGCACCCTGATCCTGGCGTCGACCGCCGGCAACTGCGTCAACGACATGCTCTTCCGCCAGCGCGGCGGCCAGTTGCCGATCGAGGTGCCTCTGGTGCTGAGCAACCACGGCACGCTGCGCGACCTGGTCGGCTTCTACGGGGTGCCGTTCGAGTCGCGCCCGGTGACGGATGCCGCCAGCAAGGCCGCCTTCGAGGCCCGCGTCGTCGACGCCATCACCGAGCACGACATCGAGCTGGTGGTGCTCGCCCGGTACATGCAGATCCTCTCCCCCGCACTCTGCACGCTGCTGGAAGGCCGCGCCATCAATATCCACCATTCCTTCCTGCCCGGGTTCAAGGGCGCCAACCCGTACAAGCAGGCGCACGCCCGCGGCGTGAAGCTGATCGGGGCCACGGCCCACTTCGTCACGGGCGACCTCGACGAGGGTCCGATCATCGAGCAGAACGTCGTGCGGGTGGACCACTCGCGCAGCCCGGCCGAGCTCGTCGCCATCGGACAGGACGAGGAGAGCCGCACCCTGACGCAGGCGGTCACCTGGTTCGCCGAGCACCGCGTGCTGCTCGACGGCGCCCGGACCATCATCTTCCGGTAGCCTCTGGCAGGCTCCGTAGGCTCGGTAGGATGGGGCGAGTGACCGATACGAGCGCGAAGACCAGCCCCAACGACATTCTGCGATTCCTGCTCGAACTGTTCGCGTTCATCAGCTTGGGCATCTGGGGCTTCGCAGCGTGGCCGCTACCGTGGCCGGGCGTGCTTGTGGGCATCCTGGCCCCGGCCTTCGCCATTCTGATCTGGGCGCTGTTCCGCTCGCCCAAGGCGGTCTTCCGCCTCGACCCGTTCGGCAAGGCCATCATCGAGATCAGTGTCTTCGGTGCCGCCGCGTTGGCCTGGTGGGACCTCGGCCTGCCGCTGGTCGCGGTGGTCTTCGCCCTGGTGGCCACGGTCAGCGGCGTCATCTCCGGTCGCGCGGAACTGCGCTAGAACCACCGACGCAGCACTGCCGGCGCACTGCCGATTCGTCCCGGTGGTTGAGCCTGTCGAAACCAAGCGAGACGACGTCCGAAGGTTCCCGTCCCGGTGGTTGAGCCTGTCGAGACCCGGTGCACCGCCTCCGAAGGTTCCCACCCCGGTGGTTGAGCCTGTCGAAACCAGGGACCAGAGGCCTGGA
>NZ_SOGK01000046.1:0-27434 GCF_004564305.1 Cryobacterium sp. TMT3-29-2 | reverse complement strand
GGTAGGGCCGTGCCGCGCCGTGCCGGGTAGGGCCGGGTAGGGCCGTGCCGCGCCGTGCCGGGTAGGGCCGTGCCGCGCCGCGCCGTGCCGGGTCGTGTCGGGTCGTGCCGGGCCGCGCCGAGGCCCTGTCAGACGCAGCACCTAGAATTGTGAGCGATATGACGACCCTCTTCGACCCGGATCACACGCCCGCCCGCCAGGTTCCCTCCATGGTGCCCATCATCCTCGACGGTCAGGCTTCGGGCGACCGTGAGAGCCCGCTGCTGGAAGGGCTCAACCCGCAGCAACGGGAGGCCGTGCTCTACCGCGGCCCGGCGCTGCTGATCATCGCGGGCGCAGGGTCCGGCAAGACCAGCGTGCTCACCCGCCGGATCGCCAGCCTGCTGGAAAGCCGCGAGGCCTGGCCGAGTCAGATCCTCGCCATCACCTTCACCAACAAGGCCGCGGCGGAGATGCGCGAGCGGGTGCGGGCCATCCTCGGCCAGGGGGCCGACGGCATGTGGATCTCCACCTTCCACTCCTCCTGCGTGCGGATCCTGCGCCGCGAGGCGGAAAGCGCCGGCCTCTCCGCCACGTTCAGCATCTACGACTCGGCCGATTCCAAGGTCACGCTCAAGCGCATCATCAAGGCCCTCGACGCCGACACGCTCGGCTTCACGCCCGGCAACGCGTCTGCGAAGATCTCCAAGCTCAAGAACGAGCTCGCGGATGCCGACTCCTACGCCCGCAACGCGAACATGAGCGACCCGCAGGAGGTCATGTTCGTCGAGATCTTCCGGCAGTACACCCACCGCCTGCGCGCGGCCAACGCCCTTGACTTCGACGACCTGATCGGGGAGACGGTCTACCTGTTCCGCGCGTTCCCCAAGGTCGCGGCGCTCTACCGGCGCCGGTTCCGCCACATCCTGGTCGACGAATACCAGGACACCAACCACGCGCAGTACTCGCTCGTGCGTGAGCTGACCCGTCCCGTCGAGGCCGATCTGGCCGAGGAGATGGAGGCGACCGGCGTGCACGTGCGCAATCTGCGTGACGCGACCGGCGGCATCCCGGGTGCCTCGCTCACCGTGGTCGGCGACTCCGACCAATCGATCTACGCCTTCCGCGGCGCCGACACCCGCAACATCAGCGAGTTCGAACGCGACTTCCCGGGCACCCGGGTGATCCTGCTCGAGCAGAACTACCGCTCGACCCAGAACATCCTCTCGGCCGCCAACGCCGTGATCGTCCACAACTTCGACCGCAAAGACAAGAAACTGTGGAGCGCGGGCGGTGATGGCGAGAAGATCGTGGGCTACACGGCCTACTCCGGCCACGATGAGGCCCAGTTCGTGTCCGACGAGATCGAGGTGCTGCACCGGGCCGGCATGGCCTACCGCGACATGGCGGTGTTCTACCGCACTAACGCGCAGACGCGTGCGCTGGAAGAGATCCTGGTGCGGTCCGCGGTGCCCTACCGGGTCGTCGGCGGCACCAAGTTCTACGAGCGGGCCGAAATCAAGGATGCGCTGGCGTACCTGATATCCGTCGCCAACCCGAACGACGAGCTGGCCCTGCGGCGCATCCTGAACACCCCCAAGCGCGGGATCGGCCCGGCCACCGAAACGGCGTTGGCCGGCTTCGCGGAGGCGAACCAGATCAGCTTCCGGCAGGCCATGCGCGATTCCGCGTCGCTCGGGCTGGGCCCGAAGGTGACCGGGGCGATCCTGAAGCTGGCCACCCTGCTCGACGAGGCGGCGCTGAGGCTCGTGCCGGACAACCCGGCCGGCACGGCGAACGTGTCCGAGCTGCTGACCTTCCTGCTCGACGGCAGCGGGCTGCTCACCCTGCTGCGGAACAGCCGAGACCCGCAGGACGAGGCGCGCGCCGAGAATATCGAGGAGCTCGTCGCCCAGACCAAGGACTTCAACAAGGAGAACCCCGACTCGGGGTTGGTCGACTTCCTCACCCAGGTGTCGCTGGTGGCCGCCGCCGACGACCTCGACGACGCCTCCGGCACGGTGTCGCTGATGACGCTGCACACGGCGAAGGGTCTCGAATACGAGGCCGTGTTCCTGACCGGCGTCGAGGAGGGGCTGCTGCCTCACCAGATGTCGGCTAACGAGCCCGGCGGTCCGGCCGAGGAGCGGCGCCTGTTCTACGTGGGCATCACCCGTGCCCGGCAGAGGCTCTACCTCTCGCTGGCGATGACCCGGGCCCAGTTCGGCGACATCAACGTGGCCATGCCGAGCCGCTACCTGCAGGAGATCCCCGCCGACCTGATCGACTGGAAGCAGTCCCCGGGCATGGCGAACTCCCGCGGCGGCACCCAACCCCGGGCCTTGAACGCGAGACGTGACGGCTTCGGTGGCGGCTTCGCCAAGCGCGGTGAGGTGCAGGCGCTGCCACCCGCGCCGAAGAAGAAGACCGAGTGGGCCAGCCGGGTGCCGAGCCAGGTGCGCGACAACGGCGACCTCACCTTCGAAGCGGGCGACCGCATCCGTCACGTCGATTTCGGCGACGGTCGCGTCAACCAGGTCACCGGTGACGGCACCAAGCGCATCGCGCACGTGCAATTCGACACGGCGGGCGCAAAGAAGCTATTGATCAAGATCGCGCCGATCGAGAAGATCTAGTGGCGGGCCCGGCAAGCCGGCCGGAGACCCTGCTCGAACGGCTGAAGTCGTTGCGCGCCCTTGACCTCGAGGTGGCATCCCGGGCCAGCATCGCCGTCGTCGTGCCGCTGGTGGTGCTCGTGCTGGTGGGCCGGATCGACTGGGCGGCTTACGCGTCGTTCGGGGCGATGGCGTCGCTCTACGGCCGGAATGAGCCCTACCGGCTGCGCGCCCGCACGGTCAGCGTCGCCGCGGCCTTCCTGCTGGTCAGCGTCGCGGCGGGGCTCGCACTGAGCGTGACCGGGGCCTCTCTGCCGGTCCTGGTGCTCGGGCTGATGCTCGTGATCACGGCGGGGATCCTGCTGGCGTCGACGTTCGGCCTGTTCCCCGGCACGCCGATCTTCTTCGTGTTCGCCTACCTGGTTTGCGCGCAGGTGCCCGCACCGGCCCACGAGCTGCTGCCGCGACTGTTGGTGGCCGTCGCGAGCGCCGCTCTGGCCTGGCTTCTCACCATGTCCGGCTGGGCAGCTCGGCGCCTGGCCGGCGACCGCTTCGGCGACCTGTTCAAGCAACTGCCCCGCATGCCGCTGCTGCGCCCGGCCGCCTTCCGCGACGCCCAGGTGTGGTTCACCATTCTGCAGAACCTGGTCGGCGTGCTGCTGGCCGGCGGCCTCGCCCTCTCCGTGGGAATCGGGCACCCGTACTGGGCCGTGGTGAGCGTGGTCGCGGTGCTGCCGCCGCCCCGCGCCGCGCACTCCCTCTCCCGGGCCGGGCACCGCATCGTCGGAACCGTGCTCGGGGTGGCGGTGACCGCGCTGGTGCTGCTGCCCGGGCCATCCGTCTGGGTGCTGATCCTGGTGATCGCGATCGGCCAGTTCGGTGCGGAAATCCTGATCGGCAAGCACTATGGCGCCGCCCTGTTGTTCGTCACGCCGCTGGCGCTCACCGTGGCGCACCTGGCCGACCCGGTGGCCGTGCCGACGCTGCTGGTCGACCGGGTGGTGGAGACGGCGCTCGGCGGCGTGGTCGCGGTGCTGATCGTGCTCACGGTGCGCGGTCTGGCCCGGCGGCGTTCGCGCCGGCTCGCCTAGCCTCGGCCGTGCCTTTCATCGCCCCGGTCCAGCCGAACGCGGTGCAGCCGAACGCAGTGCAACCGAACCCATTGGAACGGCAGAGGTTGCTCTCGGCTTCTCGATAGCCGGTCGATTGGTACGTTCGCCAAGCTCCCCTGATCAGCATCGACACCCGCACCACCCCGAATCGTTGGCGGACCGCACCCGCGCTGGGCGTTCGCCTCGAATACCGGCGACGGATGCGGCTGGCCGACACCCTGCAGATACGCTGCACCGTCTCCGTCTCCGTCTCCGTCTCCGTCTCCGTCGCCCTCGTCATCGCCTTGTCGCTTGCGACCCGGGAGCGTAGCGTTGCCGCCGCGGGGATGCCCAGAGGGGCGGCTCCCATCGAACTGGAGGTGCCATCATGGCGAGCGACCCGAACGGACTCTGGCCGCGTCGAGCGGATGCCGCGAGCGACGGACTCGACGAGAATCGCGCGATCGATGACATCGAACTGACCCTCGAAGAGGATGCGCCGATCATCGAGGAAGAAGACCCGGAGTGGATGGCCGACGCCGATCAGCGTGCGGTCAAACAGGGTGATGAGGACGAGGACCGCGAAGCCGAGGAGCCCGTCGAGCCCGAGCCTCGGGAATAGCCGAGGCGGTTCATCTCGGGCGGAGCACCGGGCCCGGCGTTGTACCAATTCGACGGAGATTCTCGTGAAAATCGTCAATTTCGGCGTGTTCAGGGCTGTTTTAGCCAAAATCTCCGTCGAATTCGTTCGGGACGGAGGCGCTTGCGAACCCCGGACACGACAGGCGCATGCTGGTGCTGGTGCTGGTGCTGGTGCTGGTGCTGGTGCTGGTGCTGGCGTGGCTACGCGACGGCGTGGGTGCGCGCCTGCCCGCGGCGGAGGAGCACGGCGATCCCGCGCCAGCCGAGCAGGAACACCCCGAGCACGACGGTCGTGACGACGACGAAGCTGAACTCCGTGCCCTGCCCGGTCACGGTGCGCAGCAGCATCCCGACGCCGACGGAGAAGAGCCAGATGCCGGTGCCCGTCCAGGCGATTCTCTGCGGGCTGCGCCAGGCGCGCATGACGAGCCAGCCCACGAGGAGGCCGCCGAGGAACGGCAGCCCGGTGAGCAAGGTGCCGAGGAGCCCCTCGCCGTGGCTGGCCCGGCCGATCAGCACGAAGATCAGCACCAGGGCGGCATCGAGCACTGCCGCGAGGAGGAGACCGGACCGACTGTTCTGCTGGATTGCCATGATTCCAGCCTACGTGTCACCGGTCGCACGGCGGCCCGGCGGCTGAGGTCGCGGCGCTGGGACCGCAGGCCGGGAACGCGGGCTGGGACCGCAGGGCGGGACTGCGGGCGGGGAACGCGGGCTGGGACCGCAGGGCGGGACTGCGGGCGGGGAACGCGGGCTGGGACCGCAGGGCGGGACTGCGGGCGGGGAACGCGGGCTGGGACCGCGGGCTGGGACCGCAGGCTCAGACCGCGGTGCCGATCAGGGAACCGATCGCCCAGGTGACGCCGAGCGCGAGCAGGCCGCCGATCAGTACCCGGGAAATCGCGCGGGCCTTCGGGCTGCCGCCGAGGTAGGAGCTCAGCCAGCCGGTGATGACCAGGGCGATCGCGACGGCGAGGAAGGTGGCCGGCAGTCGCCACTCCGGCGGCGGCAGCAGCACCGCCAGGAGCGGCAGGATCGCGCCGACCGTGAAGGCGATCGCGGAGGCGAAGGCGGCGTGCCACGGGTTCGACAACTCATCGGTGCCGATGTGCAGTTCCACCTCCAAGTGCGCTCCGAGGGCGTCGTGCGCGGTCAGCTCGAGCGCCACCTGGTTCGCCGTCTGCGCGGTGAGCCCCTTCGCCTCGTAGAGGCCGGCCAGTTCGGCGAGCTCCTGCTCGGGCATGGTCTCGAGTTCCCAGGTCTCCTTGGCGATCAGGGCGCGCTCGGTGTCGCGCTGGCTGCTCACCGAGACGTACTCGCCCAGGGCCATCGAGATCGCCCCGGCGAGCAGGGCCGCGACACCCGCGATCAGGATCGCCGAGGCATCCGTCGTCGCCGCCGCGACGCCGACCACCAGGGCCGCCACCGACACGATGCCGTCATTGGCTCCGAGCACTCCGGCCCGCAGCCAGTTCAGGCGCGAGGCGTGGTCGGCGGAATGGGGATCGACGCCGTGCTCGGGTTCAGTCATGACTGAATCCAAGCAGTCGGATGCGCGGCGCGCCAGCCGGACCCGATGGCGTCACGCGCGGCGCCGGCGTGTGCGCGGCGCCGACGTGTGAGCGATGCCGACGTGTTCGCGATGCCGGTGGGGACCGATAGAGTTTCACATGGTACTTATGTCTTGATGTCGAGCTATCTGCGGCGCGGGCATCCGTGCCCCTTGCCCCTCAAGACCTTGCAGGAACGCTACGAAGCGGATTGGAAGAGCAGCGTGGATCTTTACGAATATCAGGCACGAGACCTGTTTGAACAGTATGGAGTTCCGGTTCTTCCGGGCATCATCGCGGACACTCCGGAGGAGGTGCGTGCTGCGGCCGAGAAGCTGGGCGGCGTTGTCGTTGTCAAGGCCCAGGTCAAGGTCGGCGGACGCGGCAAGGCTGGCGGCGTGAAGGTGGCGAAGACCCCGGACGACGCTGAAGCCGCCGGGCGTGCCATCCTCGGACTCGACATCAAGGGCCACACCGTCAACCGGGTCATGGTTGCCGGTGGAGCCCGCATCGCTCAGGAATTCTACTTTTCCGTGCTGCTGGACCGCACCAACCGCTCCTACCTCTCGCTCGCGAGCTACGAAGGTGGCGTAGAGATCGAGATTCTCGCTGTTGAGAAGCCCGAAGCGCTCGCCTACACGGCCATCGACCCGATTGCCGGGATCGATCTGGACACGGCCCGTCAGATCGCGGTCGCCGCGAAGTTCCCGGCCGACCTCGTCGACAAGGTCGCCCCCGTCTTCGTGCAGCTTTACAACGTGTTCACGGGTGAGGACGCGACCCTGGTCGAGGTCAACCCGCTCGTGCTGACCGAAGAGGGCGACGTCATCGCCCTCGACGGCAAGGTCACGATCGACGAGAACGCCGGCTTCCGCCACCCGAAGCATGCCCTCCTCGAGGACGCCGCCGCCGCCGACCCGCTCGAGGCGAAGGCCAAGGCGAACGACCTGAACTACGTCAAGCTCGACGGCGAAGTGGGCATCATCGGCAACGGTGCCGGACTCGTCATGAGTACCCTGGACGTCGTCGCCTACGCCGGCGAGAACCACGGCGGCGTCAAGCCGGCCAACTTCCTCGACATCGGGGGCGGAGCATCCGCCGAGGTCATGGCCGCCGGCCTGGACGTCATCCTCGGTGACCCGCAGGTCAAGGCCGTGTTCGTCAACGTCTTCGGCGGCATCACCGCCTGTGACGCTGTCGCCAGGGGCATTGTGGGCGCGCTCGCCGAACTCGGCAGCGCAGCGAACAAGCCGCTCGTTGTGCGCCTCGACGGCAACAACGTCGAGGAAGGCCGTCGTATTCTCGCCGAGGCCAACCACCCGCTCGTCACACTGGCCGCCACCATGGACGAGGGCGCCGCCAAGGCCGCCGAACTCGCCCACGCCGCGAAGTAAGGGATTTTCGAACATGTCAATCTTCCTCAACAAGGACTCCAAGGTCATCGTGCAGGGCATCACCGGCGGTGAGGGCACCAAGCACACCGCCCTCATGCTCAAGGCCGGCACCCAGGTTGTCGGTGGCGTGAACGCGCGCAAGGCCGGCACCACGGTGCTGCACGGCGACGCGGAACTGCCCGTCTTCGGCACGGTCGCCGAGGCCATGGAAAAGACCGGGGCGGATGTCTCGATCGCCTTCGTGCCGCCGGCCTTCACCAAGGACGCCGTCATTGAAGCCATCGACGCCGGCATCCCGCTGCTCGTTATCATCACCGAGGGCGTGCCGGTGCAGGACTCGGCCGAGTTCTGGGCCTACAACATCGCCAAGGGCAACAAGACCCGCATCATCGGTCCGAACTGCCCCGGCATCATCACCCCCGGTGAGGCGCTCGTAGGCATCACGCCGGCGAACATCACCGGCAAGGGCCCGGTCGGCCTCGTCTCCAAGTCGGGCACCCTGACCTACCAGATGATGTACGAACTGCGCGACCTCGGCTTCTCCACCGCCATCGGCATCGGCGGCGACCCCATCATCGGCACCACGCACATCGACGCGCTC
The DNA here is from genome assembly GCF_004564305.1 of Cryobacterium sp. TMT3-29-2. NCBI lineage: Bacteria > Bacillati > Actinomycetota > Actinomycetes > Micrococcales > Microbacteriaceae > Cryobacterium > Cryobacterium sp. TMT3-29-2. The sequence continues at coordinate 19,562 of NZ_SOGK01000046.1, read as the reverse complement.
GAGGCGTTCGAGGCTGACCCCGAGACGCTCGCCATCGTCATGATCGGCGAGATCGGCGGCGACGCCGAGGAGAAGGCGGCCGAGTACATCAAGGCCCACGTCACCAAGCCCGTCGTCGGCTACGTCGCCGGCTTCACCGCCCCTGAGGGCAAGACCATGGGCCACGCCGGCGCTATCGTCTCCAACGGAGCCGGAACCGCCCAGGGCAAGAAGGAGGCCCTCGAGGCCGCCGGGGTCAAAGTCGGCAAGACGCCGAGCGAGACCGCCACCCTGCTGCGCGAGGTTCTCGCGGCGCTGTAACCGGCACCGCTGCAACCGGCACCGCTGCAACCGGCACCGCTGCACGGTGGTGCCGCTGATCAGCGAGGCCACTGGCACCGAACGAAAGGGCCCGCCTCATCAGGCGGGCCCTTGTGCGTTGCCGGCTGCCGGCATCCGTGCCCGAACGAATTCGACGGAGATTCTGCTCTCAACCGCCCGATACGCCCGTTTTAGCCTGGACCCAAGCAAAATCTCCGTCGAATTCGTCAGTGTGCGGCGGGGGCCGGGGAGCGAGGGTGCGGGAAACGGTAGGCTCCGATCGGATGAAACGCATAACCACCGCTCTGCTTGCCGCGCTCGACGCGCTCATTGTCGTAGCCATCGGGATCGGCATCGCACTGGTTCCGCTCACGGTCCTGTGGGCAACGCAGTTCGGCCTGGACGTCAACTGGCTCGTCTTCTGGCGTGCCGCGGTCGACGTCTGGCTCGTCGGCAATGGGGTCGACCTGATCGTGCAGTTGGACCCGACCCTCGTCGCGGCCCTGAACCTTCCTGGCTCGGACGCCCCGTTCCCGATCACGATCGCGCTGCTGGGCTTCGCGTTGATGTCCGTGCTCTTCGGCCTTCGCACCGGCCACCGCGCGGCGGAAACACCCCATCGCTGGATCGGGGTGACAGGCGCCACCGTCAGCTACGCGCTCCTGACCGCCCTGCTCGTGCTGTCGGCAGGCACGGATGCCGTGCGCCCCGTGGCCGCGCAGGGTCTGCTTCTGCCGCCGCTGATCTTCGCGGCCGGGGTTCTGATCGGCGCGGGTCAGGGTCAGCTGGGCCGGCTGCTCGGCCGTATCCCCGGCCTGTCCGGCCGCCTTCCGGGAAAGAACAGCACCAGCACCAGCACCGACAGCACCGCAGCCGCGCTGCTCCCGATCGCGGTGCGCCCGGCCGTCTCCGCGGCTGTGCGCAGCGGAACAGCCGCGGCCGCCGGCATCCTCTGCGTCGCCGGGATCGCCGTGTTCGTGTTGATCCTGACCCACTACGCCACCATCATCGGGCTCTACGAGACCGTGCAGGCCGGTGTTCTGGGTGGCATCGCGCTCACCCTGCTGCAACTGGCGTTGATCCCGAACCTGGTCATCTGGGCCGCGTCCTGGTTCGTCGGCCCCGGCATCGCGGTGGGCGTGGGCACCAGTGTGTCCCCGGTCGGAACCTCGCTCGGCACCGTTCCGGGTCTGCCGATCCTCGGGGTGCTCCCGCAGGGCAGCCTGGCGTATGGGTTCGTCGGTCTGCTCGTGCCGCTGCTGGTCGGCTTCCTCGTCACCGTCGTCCTGAGGCAGCGGGCGGCAGCGGATGTCCCTCCGCCCTCGATCACCGAACGCCTGCTCACCGGCCTCGGCACCGGAGTCGTCGCTGGCGTGCTGCTCGGGCTGCTGGCCTGGTGGTCTGGCGGAGCTGTCGGCCCGGGCCGCCTCGTTCAGGTCGGCCCGAACCCGCTGCTGGTCGGTGCGCTGGCCGCCGCCCTGGTCGGCTTCGCCGCCTGCCTCGGCCTCCTGACTCCCGCGCCTCCCGTGCGCGCGAACGGCTCCGGGCGCACCGGCGCGCCCAGCGCGACGCCCAGCGCGACAACCCGCACGACGCCCAGCAGGACAACCGGCACGACGCCGGGAGCGGTGTCGCGTGCCGTGCGCAGCGGGGCGAACGGTGCCGGACGTCTCCTCGGCCGGCTGCGCGACCTGCTCCCACGCCGGTAGGCTTCTCCCGTGCTGAACTTGGTCGTATTGATCTCCGGCGGGGGATCCAACCTTCGCTCCCTGCTCGAGGCCTGCCGGGATGCTGACTACCCGGCCCGCGTGGTGGCCATCGGCGCCGACCGCGACGCCGACGGGCTCGAGCTCGGCGAGGAATACGGCATCAGCACGTTCACGGTGCCGTTCACGTCGCATCCGTCCCGGGAGGCGTGGGGCGACGAGCTCCTCGCGCAGATCCAGCAGTGGGACGCCGACCTCGTCGTGCTCAGCGGCTTCATGCGCCTGCTGCCGCCCCGCGTCGTGGCCGCGTTGGCCCCGAACCTGCTCAACACGCATCCGGCCTACCTGCCCGAATTCCCCGGGGCGCACGGGGTGCGTGATGCCCTCGCCGCCGGGGTCGACGAAACCGGTGCGAGCCTGATCGTGGTCGACACCGGTGTCGACGACGGACCGATCATCGCGCAGGAACGAGTGCCGGTGCTGCCGGATGACACCCAGGCATCCCTGCACGACCGCATCAAAATCGTCGAGCGTCGCCTGCTGGTGCAGGCTGTGCTCGATATCGCCAACGGACACGTCGATCTCAAGGAGCATCCCCACATATGAGCGGTCCCACCAACGCCCAGAGTCTGTACCGCCACCGCGACGTCGTGCCCGTGCGGCGTGCCCTCATCTCGGTGAGCGACAAGACCGGTCTGGTCGAATTGGCCGCCGCCCTCGCGGTGACCGGCGTCGAAATCGTGTCGACCGGCTCGACCGCGGCCACCATCCGCGCCGCCGGCCACGACGTGACGGATGTCTCCACCGTCACCGGCTTCCCCGAATCCCTCGACGGCCGGGTCAAGACCCTGCACCCGGGAGTGCACGCCGGCATCCTCGCCGACCTGCGCCTCGAGGCCCACGAGGCCCAGCTCGCCGAACTCGGCATCGACGCGTTCCAGCTCGTCGTCGTGAACCTGTACCCGTTCGTCGAGACCGCCCTGTCGGGCGCGGCCCCGGCCGACGTGATCGAGCAGATCGACATCGGCGGACCGGCTCTCGTGCGTGCCGCAGCCAAGAACCACGCCAACGTCGCCATCGTGGTCGACCCCGACAACTACGACGAGATCATCGCCGCCGTCGAGGCCGGCGGCACCCCGCTGAAGCTGCGCCAGAAGCTGGCCTCGCTCGCCTTCGAGCACACCGCCGGCTACGACCTGAGCGTCTCGGCCTGGTTCACCGAGAACGTCTACGACCAGTGGCAGGACGATGCTGCGGCCCTGGACGAGGACATCCTCGAGGAGTTCGACGCCGTGATCGGCGATGCCCTCTCCGACGAGATGCCGTTCCCCGAGACTCTCGTCATCGAGGCCACCCGCAGCGCGGTGCTCCGCTACGGCGAGAACTCGCACCAGGCCGCGGCGCTCTACCTGGGCGAAGGCGGCCAGGGCATCGCGCAGGCCGTGCAGCGCCACGGTAAGGAGATGTCGTACAACAACTACGTCGACGCGGATGCCGCCGTGCGCGCCGCCTTCGACTTCGCCGAACCGGCCGTGGCCATCATCAAGCACGCCAACCCGTGCGGCATCGCCGTCGCCAACCCCAAGGCGCCCGACGCGATCGCCTCCGCGCACCACCGCGCGCACGACTGCGACCCGATCTCGGCGTTCGGCGGCGTCATCGCGGCCAACCGCACGGTCACCCTCGGCATGGCCGAGACCGTCAGCCAGATCTTCACCGAGGTGCTCGTCGCCCCGGGCTTCGAGCCGGCCGCGTTCGAGCTGCTCAGCGCCAAGAAGAACATCCGCCTGCTGGAACTGCCGGCCGACTACCACCGCTCCTCGCTCGAGCTGCGCCAGATCTCGGGCGGCCTGCTGGTGCAGGAGTCCGACACGTTCGACAACCTCGACTCGTCGATCTGGACCCTCGCGGCCGGCGACGAGGTCGACGCGGCCACCCGGGCGGACCTCGAGTTCGCGTGGAAGGCCTGCCGCTCCGTGAAGTCGAACGCCATCCTGCTGGCGCGCGGCGGGGCATCCGTCGGCGTGGGTATGGGCCAGGTCAACCGGGTCGACTCCTGCCACCTCGCCGTGCTGCGCGCCGGCGACCGTGCAGCCGGCTCGGTCGCGGCCTCGGACGCGTTCTTCCCGTTCGCGGACGGCCTGCAGGTGCTGCTTGAGGCGGGCGTGACGGCGGTCGTGCAGCCCGGCGGCTCGGTACGCGACGCCGAGGTCATCCAGGCGGCCGCGGATGCCGGCGTCAGCATGTACTTCACCGGAGAGCGCCACTTCTTCCACTAGGCGCCCCGGTGCCTCGTGCCCCTGTGCCTTGCCCTGTGCCCCTGTGGCTAACTCAGGAGATCTGCGGATGCCGTTGGTCGCCCGCCGCGGAATTCCCGGGCGGTAGCCATGCGGCATCCGTTTTCTCCTGAATTCGCCACGGACTCTGGCACGATTGAAGGGTCCGTGGCTTCGCCAGAACCGTCCCGGCCAGAAGGAGCGCCGTGCCCGATTTCGAGGGATTCATCCAGACCGACTACCTGATCGCCCTTGCGGTCGCGGTCGTGGCCGCCGTGGCCGTCACGGCGATCATCGCCCTGGTCTTCCGGGTGGTCGGCCGTAAGGAGGCCTGGGCCCGCACGCTCGTCGGCCTGGTCAGGGTGCCGTTCCGGCTGACGCTGCTCGTGGGCGCGATTTGGACGGTGAACACGCTGTTCCTGCAGACGTCCGAGGAGATCGAGCGCCTGGTCGACTTCATCTTCCGGGCCCTCTTCATCGGCGTGGCCACCTGGCTGGTCTGTGCGCTGCTCTACTTCTTCGAGGAGGTCGCCGCCGCCCGCTACCGCATCGATGTGCGCGACAACCGAGTTGCCCGGCGCGTGCGTACCCAGCTGCGGATGCTGCGCCGCATCGGCGTCGTGGTGATCATCATCTGCGCGATCGGCGCCGTGCTGCTCAGCATCCCCGGCGCGGCGACCCTGGGTGCGAGCCTGTTCGCCTCCGCCGGCCTGCTCAGCGTCGTGGCCGGCCTGGCCGCGCAGTCCACGCTCGCGAACGTGTTCGCCGGCATCCAACTGGCCTTCAACAACGCCCTGCGCGTCGACGACGTCGTCATCGTCGAGACCGAGTGGGGCAAGATCGAGGAGATCACCCTCACCTATGTGGTCGTACACATCTGGGACGACCGGCGCATGGTGCTGCCGTCGACCTACTTCACGACCAACCCGTTCCAGAACTGGACCCGCCACAACAGCGAACTGCTCGGCGCGGTCGAATTCGACCTCGACTGGCGTGTCGACCCGGCCGGCATGCGCGTGGAACTCGACCGCATCGTCGCACAGACCGAGCTCTGGGACGAACGCGTGGTCGTGCTCCAGGTGACGGATGCCGTGGGCGGCTTCGTGCGCGTGCGCGTGCTGGTCTCCGCCGCCGACGCTCCCACCCTGTTCGACCTCCGCTGCCTCGTGCGTGAAAACCTGATCGACTGGCTCAACACCCATAACCCGGAGGCGCTGCCGGTGGGCCGGATGGAGCTGCGACGGGAGTCCGCGCGCTCGAAGGCGCCCGCCCGCACCGAGCCGGCGCACCCCGTCACCGCGCCCATCGGGCTGTTCTCCGGCGACGAGAACGCCAAGGCGCGGGCGGCCGAGTTCACCGCGACCATCCCCGTGCAGAAGGGGTCGGCCGAGGAGCGCTGACCGGCCGATGGTCACGGCGCGCGCGTGCTGCGCCGAGCCGACCGACAGATCCCGGTGCCCGTGAGAGTGCCGATTCCGGTCGAGAGTGACCGGCGGAATGGACACTCTCGTCCGGAACGGCAACAGGAGGGCGATCGGGGGAGAGCCCTACACTGGCGGGATGGAAACTGCCGACTCCGAGACCTTGCCCGCCGCATCCGTTTCCGCGCCGGCATCCGATGCCGCGGGGCGGCGCGCGCTGGTGCGCCGACCGGCTCGGAACCTGGCCGAGGGACAGTTGACGCATATCGAGCGCAGCCCGATCGACCTGGCGCGCGCCGACGAGCAGTGGCTGGGCTATGTGGCGGCGCTGGCCGCCGCGGGGTGGGACACGGTCGAAGTCGAGCCGGCCCCCGACCTGCCCGACTCCGTCTTCATCGAGGACGCCGTCATCCTCTTCGGCGACCTGGCCGTCGTGGCCAAGCCCGGCGCCCTCAGCCGCCGCGGCGAGACCGAGGCCGCCGAGGCCGCCGTGCGGGCCCTGGGCCTCACCGTGTACCGCCTCGAACTGCCGGGAACCCTCGACGGCGGCGATGTGCTCAAGGTCGGCCGCACGGTCTACGTGGGCCGGAGTCTCCGCACGAACGCGGAGGGCATCCGTCAGTTGCGCGCCATCCTCGAACCCCGCGGTTACACGGTCGTCGCCGTGCCGATCACGAAGGTGCTGCACCTCAAGACCGCCGTCACGGCCCTGCCCGACGGCACCGTGATCGGCTACCGGCCGCTGATCGACGACCCCAGCGTGTTCCCGCGCTTCCTGCCGGTGCCCGAGCCGGAGGGTACCGCGGTCGTCGTGCTCGACCCCGGGACCGTGCTGATGTCGAGCGCGGCGCCGCGCTCGGCCGCGCTGTTCGCGGGTCTCGGCTACCAGGTGATCACCGTCGACATCTCCGAGTTCGAGAAGCTCGAGGGCTGCGTCACCTGCCTGAGCGTGCGGGTGCGCTGACACCCCCACCACCCCCGCGAGATGCGGACAAAACACCCTTGATTGCGCGGCGAGGGTGTTATGTCCGCAATTTTGCGGTTGCGCCCACGGCTCCGGAGCCGTATCCTGAAAGGCTGCCTGAACAGGGGGGGCACAGCTCAGACACGACGCGCTCAGGAGGCCGACATGACCAAGACAGCACCGCACCCGATCGCAAAGCCTGCGAACGACGGCGCCCGCCTTGGCGCAGCCATTCCGTTCAGGCGTTCCGCCTAGCGTCCTTCCCGCGCACACTCGCCCCGCCTCGCGCCTGACGCCTGGCCGTTGAAACCAGCGCCCCGCCGACCGCAGGCCGGCAGCACCGCTGCCCACCGGAAGCGAGAGCTTCCACCCCGCCGACCGACTCGTTCGTTATCGGCTTCCCGGCGCCCCGTGGCGCCGTTGCCCGGAAACAGACTGTTCAGGACTCACTCGTGTCCACGCTCAGCGACCACAGCCATCCGCCCGATCCCGACCCCGCCGCGGGAACCGACCTGGTTCCCGCACCTCGGCGGAACACACTCCAGGTGCTGCTGCGCCTCTACCCGTTCGCCCGGCCGGCCCTGCCGCGGCTCGCGCTCGGCATGCTCGCCGCCCTGCTGGCGGCGCTCGTCGCGCTCGCCATCCCGCAGGTGCTCCAACGCCTCGTCGACGGGGCGCTGACCCGGCAGGACGCCGAGCAGATCTGGCCGGCCGTGATCGTCGTGCTCGCTCTCGGCGTGATCGAGGCGGTGCTGATCGCGCTGCGTCGCTGGTTCGTGCTCGGCCCCGGCACCCACATCGAGGCCCGGATGCGCAACGCGCTCTACGCCCGGCTGCAGGACCTCCCGGTCACGTTCCACGACAAGTGGCCGAGCGGCCAGCTGCTCTCCCGCGCCGTCAGCGACCTCAACCTGATTCGCCGGTGGATCTCGTTCGGGCTGGTGCTGCTCATCGTCAACGTGGTGACCATCGTGATCGGCGCCGTCATCCTGGTGTCGATGAACTGGATCCTCGGCCTCATCTTCCTCGTCTGCTCCGTTCCGCTGTGGATCGTCGGCTACCTGTTCGAGGAGAAGTACTCCGTCGTCGCGCGGCGCAGCCAGGATCAGGCCGGCGACCTTGCGACGGCGGTCGAGGAGTCGGTGCACGGCATCCGAGTGCTCAAGGCCTTCGGGCGCGGCAAATTCGCGTTGAAGAACTTCGCCGACCAGGCCGAGAGCCTGCGCGGCACCGAGATCGAAAAGGCGCGCGCCATCGCCGGCATCTGGCTGTGGCTGCTGATGATCCCGGACGTGGCCTTCGCCCTCTGCCTCGTGGCCGGCGTCTGGTTGGCCAGCCAGGGCGAGTTCAGCGTGGGTGGGCTCGTGGCCTTCTTCGCGACGGCCACCGTGCTGCGCTGGCCGATCGAGTCGGTCGGGTTCCTGCTCTCGATGACCTTCGACGCCCGCACGGCGACCGACCGGTTCTTCGACGTGCTCGACGCGCCGAACGCGATCACCGACCCCGAGCATCCGGTCACCATCGACTCGCCCCGCGGCCGGCTGGCGTTTGAGGACGTGCACTTCCGCTACCCCGACTCGCCCAGCCGCTTCCCGGACCTGCTCGACGGCGTGGACCTCGTGCTCGAACCGGGGGAGACCATGGCGCTGGTCGGCCTGACCGGCTCCGGCAAGTCCACCCTGACGGCGCTGACCACCCGCCTCTACGACGTGACTGCAGGGCAGGTGACCCTGGACGGTGTCGACGTGCGCCACCTCGGCCGCGAGGAGCTGCGCCGGCACCTGTCGATGGCCTTCGAGGATGCGACGCTGTTCTCGGCATCCGTGCGCGACAACGTGCTGCTCGGCCGCCCCGAGTGGGCCGAGCGCTCACCCGAAGCGGATGCCGCACTCGAGGAAGCGCTGATGGTCGCCCAGGCCGGCTTCGCCCACGACCTCCCGGAGGGTGTCGACACGCTCGTCGGCGAGGAGGGGATGAGCCTCTCCGGTGGCCAGCGGCAGCGGATCGCGCTGGCGCGTGCGGTGGCGGCCAAGCCGGCCGTGCTGGTGCTCGACGACCCGCTGTCGGCCCTCGACGTGGACACCGAGTCCCTCGTCGAGGCCGCCCTGCGCGAGGTGCTCTCCGCGACCACGGCGCTGATCGTGGCGCACCGGCCGTCGACCGTGATGTTGGCCGACCGGGTTGCGCTGCTCGAGAACGGGCGCGTCACCGCGGTCGGGCGCCACTCCGACCTGCTCCGCGAGAGCGAACACTACAAGTTCGTGATCTCGAGCCTGGAAGACGAAGAACGACGAGAGTCCGCACGAGAGGAGGTGGCGCGATGAGCGTCACCGGTGTCGAGGGGGAAGACCGCAGCAATTTCAGCGCCGTGGAGAGCAAGCAGATCCGGCGCCGTTCGCTGCGCCTGCTCGGGTCGCTGCTGCACCCGGTGCGCCTCCCGGTCGTCGCCGCGATGCTGATCGTGGTCGTCTCCACGGCCGCGCAGGTGGCCGGCCCGGCCCTGATCGCCTACGGGATCGACCAGGGTCTCCCCGCGCTGATGGAACAGGACTGGGTGCCGCTGGCCGCGACCGGGGTGGTGTACCTGGCCACCGGCGTCGTCGGTGCCATCCTGATCGCCTGGTACACGATCATGTCCGCCCGGATCAGCCAGGCGGTGCTGATCGACCTGCGCAAGCGGGTCTTCCTGCACACCCAGCGGCTCAGCCTCGAATTCCACGAGTCGTACACCTCGGGTCGCATCATCTCGCGGCAGACCAGCGACCTCGACGCCATTCGGGAGCTGCTGGACTCCGGCATCAACCAGCTCGTGCAGGGGCTGCTCTACATGGTGTTCACCGCGATCGCCCTGTTCCTGCTCGACGGCACGAGCGGGCTCGTGCTGTTGGCCTCGATCGTGCCGCTGGCCCTGCTCACCCGCTGGTTCCAGGTGCGCTCGCAGACACTCTTCCGCCGGTCGAGAACGGCGTCGGCGAGCCTGATCGTGCAGTTCGTGGAGACCATGACCGGCATCCGTGCGGTCAAGGCCTTCCGGGCGGAGAAGCGCAACGAGAAGGTGTTCGGCGAACTGGTCGAGGACTACCGGAAGGTCAACTCGCGGGTCATCCAGCTGTTCGGCATCTTCGACCCGGGTCTCGTCCTGATCGGCAACGTGGCCGTCGCGGTCGTGCTGCTGGTCGGCGGGTTCCGCGTCGTCGACGGCCAGCTCGCTATCGGCGCGCTGCTCGCTGCGCTGCTCTACACCCGCCGGTTCTTCGACCCGATGGAGGAGATGGCGATGTTCTACAACTCCTACCAGTCGGCCGCCGCGGCGCTGGAGAAGATCTCCGGGGTGCTCGAGGAACACCCGGGGGTGCCGGACCCGGTGACGCCGGTGGACCTCTGGTCGTCGCAGGGGGCGGTCTCGTTCGAGGGCGTGCAGTTCGAGTATCAGGCCGACCGGGTCATTCTGCCGCGGTTCGATCTGGCCATTCCGGCCGGGCAGACCATCGCCCTGGTCGGCTCGACCGGAGCCGGCAAGTCCACCCTGGCCAAGCTGATGGCGCGCTTCTACGACCCCTCGACGGGCCAGGTGACCCTCGACGGCGTCGACCTGCGCGACCTGCACCCCAAGGACCTGCGCCGGGCGATCGTGATGGTCACCCAGGAGGCGTACCTGTTCAGCGGCTCGGTCGCCGACAACATCTCGATCGGCAAACCGGAGGCGACGCCCGCCGAGATCGTGGCGGCGGCGAAGGCGGTGGGTGCGCACGACTTCATCGCGGGGCTGCCGAACGGGTACGACACCGACGTGAACAAGCGCGGCGGGCGCGTTTCCGCCGGGCAGCGGCAGCTGATCTCGTTCGCACGGGCGTTCCTGGCCGACCCCGCGGTGCTGATCCTCGACGAAGCCACCTCGAGCCTGGATATCCCGAGCGAACGCCTGGTGCAGCAGGCCCTGCAGACCCTGCTCGGGGGGCGCACCGCCGTCATCATCGCGCACCGCCTGTCGACCGTGGCGATCGCCGACCGGGTGCTCGTGATGGAGCATGGGCGCGTCGTGGAGGACGGCACGCCCGACCAACTGATCGCCGGCACCGGACGGTTCGCGCAGCTGCACGCCGCCTGGCGCGACTCGCTGGTGTAGCCGCGGGTCGCATCCGCGTCACGCGGCGCAGGGCTCGCGGCGCAGGGTGCGCCTCGGCGACGACGGATGTCCGGCCGCGCCGGAACGGAAAAGCCCGGCACCTGGACCCCGCGGGTGCGGGCGACGGATGCCGGGCGATGCCGGGCGGGGGAACCGTGAGCGGTTAGGCGAACCCCCAGGCCTTCTCCTCGTCGCTGGAGGCGTCGGAGAGCGGCGTGCCCGACAGGGGGCGGTTGGAGGCCACCGGCCCGAGCGGGTGCTCGCTGGGATCCCGGGGGGTCACGGGAGCCTGCTTGAGCTCGACGAAGATTGCGTGCGACGGCGTGCTGCCGATGTTCAGGCCGGCGTGTTCCTGGGCCGGCAGCCACCGGGTCTCGCCGGCCGGCAGCTCGACGTCGACCTCGCGGCCCTCCGACGACAGGCGCCGGGCGTAGGCGTTGAGCGTGATCATGACGCTGTCGGGATGCGCGTGGGGCTTGGTCGCGTCGCCGGGAGCGTCGAGGAACTCGAGCACGCGAACGCGGTCGTTCTCGAGCAGTACTCGGTAGGCGCCCGGGTCGGTGATGAGGGGATCGAGGGAGGTCTGTGCGGCTGAGTTTTCGCTGTCCATGGAAAAACGCTAGCACCCGGAACAGCCCGGAACCTAGGGTTTCCGGGCAACCCAGCCGGAGAGCGTCAGGCGGGACTCCAGCGCGCCGCCGTGTAGTCGACGCGGTAGCCGTGCGGCCCAGTCTTCAGCGGTGTGCCCTCCGCCCGGTAGCGGGGGAGGGCGCGCTCCTCGTGCCCGATCGGCGGGTGTCCGCCGGCCCGGATCACCCGCCACCACGGCAGGTCGGCGCCGTGACGCGCCATGATCTGCCCGACCAGGCGGGCGCCGCGCGAGCCGAGCACGGCCGCGACGTCGCCGTAGGTCATCACCCGCCCGGGCGGGATCGACTCCACGATGCCGAGAACGTGCGTGACGAACGCTGGTTCGCGGGCGGCATCCGTCATCGGATCCCAGTCAGAGCTGCAGTGCGCCGATGGTCTCGCCGTAGACGGTCTGGCCGATGTCGCTGAAGCCGAGGTGGTGGAAGAACGACTCCGGGCCCTCCTCGCCGGGCTCCCAGATCACCGTGACGTGGTCGAAGCCGCGCTTGCGGGCCTCGTCGGCCAGGGCATCGGCGGCGAACTTGCCGACGCCCTGGCCCTGGGCCTCCGCGTCCACGTTGATGCGCCAGATGCAGGCGCGGAATTCCTCGTGCGGTGAGTCCGGGTCGAAGTTGCCGTGGATGAAACCGACGACGTCTCCATCGAGCACGACGACGCGCTGCCAGGCGGTGGCCGGGTTGATGACGGATGCCGCAACCGCATAGGACACGGGGGCGATGAACTGCTCCTGCCCCGGCTTCAGGCTCAGGCCGTTCGCCGCGACAATGTTTCGCGCGGACAGTTCTTCCAGTCGTAGTTCACCCATGCGAACAGGCTAACGTGCACCGGAGCCGGTGGGGTAGTCGGGCTTTCGGACGACACGGCGTGCGGGCGGCTGCAATTCGGGACATCCGGAAACTGTCTCGATGTCAAGATAGTTGCGACCCTCCACTAGAATCGACGTGGCTATTCTTGCCCCCCGATATTCTGAGGAGATTTCCATTGGCGAAGATCAAGGTTGAAGGCACTGTCGTCGAACTCGACGGGGACGAGATGACCCGCATCATCTGGCACGCGATCAAGGAGACCTTGATCCACCCGTATCTCGACATCGACCTCGAATATTACGACCTGTCGATCCAGAAGCGTGACGAGACGGACGACCAGATCACCATCGACTCGGCCCGCGCCATCCAGAAGCACGGCGTCGGCGTCAAGTGCGCGACCATCACGCCCGACGAGGCGCGCGTCGAGGAATTCGGCCTGAAGAAGATGTGGGCGTCGCCCAACGGCACCATCCGCAACATCCTCGGCGGCACCATCTTCCGCGAGCCCATCATCATCTCGAACATCCCGCGCCTGGTGCCGGGCTGGAACAAGCCGATCATCATCGGCCGGCACGCGTTCGGCGACCAGTACAAGGCTACCAACTTCCGTTTCGAGGGCGAGGGCACGCTTAGCATGACCTTCACCCCGAAGGACGGCTCGGCTCCGCAGGAGTTCGAGGTCTTCCAGGCCCCCGGCAGCGGTGTCGCCATGGGAATGTACAACCTCGACAACTCCATTCGCGACTTTGCCCGCGCCTCGCTGAACTACGGCCTCGAGCGCAAGTACCCGGTCTACCTGTCGACCAAGAACACGATCCTCAAGGCGTACGACGGTCGTTTCAAGGACATCTTCCAGGAGATCTTCGACGCCGAGTTCAAGGCCCGCTACGACGCGGCCGGCCTCACCTACGAGCACCGCCTCATCGATGACATGGTCGCTTCGGCCATGAAGTGGGAGGGTGGCTACGTCTGGGCCTGCAAGAACTACGACGGCGACGTGCAGTCCGACACCGTCGCGCAGGGCTTCGGCTCGCTGGGCCTGATGACCAGCGTGCTCTCCACGCCCGACGGCAAGGTCGTCGAGGCCGAGGCGGCGCACGGCACGGTGACGCGCCACTACCGTCAGCACCAGCAGGGCAAGCCCACTTCGACCAACCCGATCGCCTCGATCTACGCGTGGACGCGCGGCCTCGCGCACCGCGCCAAGCTCGACGGCAACCCGGACCTCGCCGCGTTCGCGAACACGCTCGAAGACGTGGTCATCACGACCGTCGAGAGCGGCAAGATGACCAAGGACCTTGCGCTGCTCGTGGGCCCGGAGCAGGCCTTCCAGACGACCGAGGAGTTCCTCGCGGCCATCGCGGAGAACCTGCAGGCTCGCCTGGCGTAACCCGCAGAGAGGGGCGGCAGCCTCACCTTCGGGTGAGGGTGCCGCCTTTTTTGTGCGCGTTGCCGGGGTTTTTCTGGGCGCTGAGGGGAGGCTTTCCTTGCTGGCGGAGCCCGGCCAGCGAGGCAAGAATATGACCATGTCGTCTCTGGTTGCCGCCGTGCGCCGTTACCCGCTCGTCACCACGACCGTGCTGATCGGGCTCATCGGCGCGGTACTCGTCTCGTTCGGTCACACGGATGCCGTGCGCTGGCTGTTCAGCGGATTCGGCCTGCTGGTCGCCGGTTACGAAACGATCGGCATGGTGCGACGGCTGCGACACGGCACCCTCGGTATCGACGTGCTCGCGATCATGGCCATCGTCGCCACGGTCCTGGTGGGCGAATACGTCGCCACCCTCATCATCGTATTGATGCTCACCGGGGGCGCTGCCCTGGAGGACTTCGCCGTGAACCGCGCCAAGCGCGAACTCGACGCCCTGCTCCGGCGGGCCCCGCAGATCGCGCACCGGCTCGTCGCCGCGAACGGTGCCGGTCCGAGCGACGACACCGGTGCCGCTGCAGACACCGGCGCCGCTGCAGGCGCCATTGCCATTGCCATTGCCGTAACCGGTACCGGTTCCGGCTCCGGCAACGGTAACGGTGAGGTCGAGGACGTGCCCGCCACCGAGGTGCGGCCGGGTGACCTGCTCCTCGTGCGCCCGGCCGAGATCGTTCCCGTCGACGGTGAACTCGTCTCCGTCAGCGCTGCCTTCGATGAGTCGTCGCTCACCGGGGAAAGCCTCCCGGTGGAGCGCGAGAACGGGGACGCCGTGCTCAGCGGGTCAATCAACGGTCAGGCCGCCGCCACCATCCGGGCCACCGCGACTGCCGCGAACAGCCAGTACCAGCAGATCATCGCGCTGGTCGAGGAGGCCGCGGCCAGCAAGGCGCCGGTGGTTCGCCTGGCCGACCGCTACGCCGTGCCGTTCACGGCGGTGTCGCTCTCGATCGCTGCCCTGGCCTGGCTCCTCAGCGGTGACCCGGCCCGTTTCGCCGAGGTTCTGGTGGTCGCCACCCCCTGCCCGCTGCTGATCTCCGCGCCGGTCGCTTTCATGGGTGGCATGAGTCGTGCCGCCCGCAACGGCATCATCGTCAAGGGTGGCGGTGTGCTCGAGATGCTCTCCCGCGCCAGGACCGTCGTCTTCGACAAGACCGGAACCCTCACCCACGGCACACCGACCATCGCCCGGGTGCTTCCCGAACCCGGCTTCGACGAGGACGAGCTGCTCGCGCTCGCCGCATCGGCGGAGCAGTACTCGTCGCACGTGCTCGCGGCATCCGTCATCGCGGAGGCCCGCGCCCGCCGGCTCGAGCTGACCGGTACGGAGACCGCGAACGAGGTTCCCGCGCACGGGGTGGTGGCCCGGCTGGGTTCCCACGAGGTCACGGTCGGCAAGCTGTCGTTCATCAGGGAGCAGGCGACGGATGCCGCGGCCGCCCCCCTCGAGGGCGGCGAGCTGGCCATCTACATCGCCGTCGACGGCCGCTTTGCCGGCAGCATCGTCGCCAGCGACAGACTGCGGGAGAACGCACCGCAGACACTGGCCGACTTCCGGGCCCTCGGACTGCGGGACACGGTCATGCTCACCGGGGATGCCCAGCCGGCCGCCGAGCACATCGCCGCGCTGGTGGGAATCTCGCAGGTGCAGGCGGACTGCCTGCCCGCCGGCAAGGTCAATGCGGTGCGCGCCCTGGCCCGCCGCCCGGTGATCATGGTCGGCGACGGGGTGAACGACGCGCCCGTACTGGCCGTCGCCGACGTCGGCATTGCCTTGGGAGCCCGCGGAGCCACGGCCGCCAGCGAGTCGGCCGACGTCGTCATCCTGATCGACGATCTGACCCGCGCCGCCCGCGCGGTCGCGATCGGACAGGACACCATCCGGATCGCGCTGCAGAGCATCTGGCTTGGAATCGTGATGAGCCTCGGCCTGATGCTCCTGGCCGCGTTCGGCTTCATCCCCGCCACCGCGGGGGCGCTCCTGCAGGAATTCGTCGACCTGGCCACGATCCTGAACGCGTTGCGGGCAATCGGCGGCCGCCGGGATGCCGCCGTGCAGGCCCGGGTCGCGGCCCGCACGCCGGCTCCAGCCGGCGCCCTGAGCTGCTGAGCTGCTGAGCCGCTGAGTCGCCGAGGTGCTGAGCCGCTGAGTCCGTGCCGTTCGCCGGTAGGGTCGGGTCACGCTTCCCGGATCGGCGCCGAGAGCGGCGGCGAGTACCTCTCGCCGCGCGACGGTGACGGCCACGGCTCACACACCGGTGGCACCGCGGCCGGCAACCACGCCGTCGCCGCGTCGGTCGGCGGCATCGACTTCGGCACCATCGCGGGGGTCGCGCCCGCGGCGAAGATCGCCGCGTACAAGGTCTGCTGGTCCGGCCCCGACCCGGTCAGCCAGGACGACGACGGATGCGCCACCAGCGACCTCCTGTCGGCGATCGACCAGGCCACGGCCGACGGTGTCGACGTGATCAACTTCTCGATCGGCGGCGGTGCGGCGCAGACCACGGTCTCCGCCACCGACGTCGCCTTCCTGGGTGCGGCCTCGGCCGGCATCTTCGTGGCGGCCTCGGCCGGCAACTCCGGACCCGAAGCGTCCACGCTGGACAACGCGTCGCCGTGGATCACGACCGTGGCGGCCAGCACGATCCCGAGCTACGAGGCCACCGCCACCCTCGGCAGCGGTCCGGCATATGCCGGCGGCTCGATCACGGTCCCTGCGGCCGGCGTGACCGGTGCGCTGGTGCGCGGTGACCTCGTCGCCGCCCGACGCGGCACGGACCCGCTGCTCTGCGGGCCGGACTCGCTCGACCCGGCCAAGGTGGCCGGCGCTATCGTGTTCTGCCAGCGCGGCGTCTACGACCGGGTCGCCAAGTCCGCCGAGGTGAAGCGGGCGACCGTGACCCTCACGCCGGGCAACGCGCTCGGCACCACCCCGCCCGCCCCGCAGGTCGCCGGTTTCTCCTCGCGCGGACCGGTCCTGGCCGACGGCAGTGACATCATCAAGCCGGACGTCTCGGCACCCGGGGTCGCGATTCTGGCCGGCGGCGCCAACGCCGCGGGCGCGCCAGGCACGTACCAGTTCCTGTCCGGAACGTCGATGTCGTCGCCGCACGTCGCAGGGCTCGCCGCCCTCTACCTGGGCGAGAAGCCTGCGGACACCCCGGCCGAAGTGAAGTCGGCCTTCATGACCACCGCCTACGACACGGTCACCGCGTCCGGCATTGCCGTGACCGACCCGTTCGTTCAGGGTGCCGGCCCGGTCGATCCGACGACGTTCTTCACGCCGGGACTCGTCTACCTGAACGGGGAGAGCGACTGGAGGTCCTACATCAAGGGCGCCGGCTACACCTGGGAGGGCGACGGGGGTGTGGCCTCGGTCGACCCGTCGAACCTCAACCTGGCCTCGATCGGCATCGGCTCGCTCACTCGGCCGGAGACGATCACCCGCACGGTGACATCGACGCAGGCAGGCTCCTTCGACGCCTCGGTGTCGGGCCTCGCCGGCATCGACGTGGCCGTCGAGCCTTCCACGCTGACCTTCGGTGCGGCGGGGGAGACGCAGTCCTATACGGCGACATTCGCCCGAACGGATGCGCCCGTCGACACGTTCGCGACCGGCTCGCTCGAGTGGACCAGCGGAGCGACGGTCGTGCACAGCCCGGTGGCGGTCAAGCCCGCCACGCTCGAGGCGCCGGTCGCCGCCGACGTAACCGGTGTGGCCGGATCCGTCGACATCAGCGTGACGACCTCGATTCGCTGGCCGACGCCGCCGACCTGGACCTCCTGGTCAACCGGCTGAGCGGCAAGGGCGGCACGCCGCTCGAAGGCTGGCAGTCGGCCACGGCTGCGGCGGACGAGCACGTCGACCTGCTGAACCCGACGGCCGGGTACTACCAGATCATCGTGTTGGTCTTCAGCGGCACCGACCGGTACGACCTGACCACTTTCACGGTCGCGCCGGGTACCGGCGCTGGGGCGTTCACCGTTGCCCCGAACCCTCTGCCGGGAGTGCAGGGCGTCGAGGCGACCTACACGGCCTCGTGGAGCGGCCTGGCCGCGGCCTCGGATTACCTCGGGCTGGTGCGCTACGGCGACAGCGGCTTCTCGACGGTCGTGGCGGTGGAGAACTAGCAGCCGGCGGGTTCGGAACGGCGGCAGAGGGCGACGGATGCGCGGCATCCGTCACCCTCGCGTCGTCGGCTCGACGAGGGTGCCCCTGCCCGCTGGGCCGCTCGTCCGGTGTGCCTGCCCGTGAACCAAATCGACGGAGATTTTCGACCAGAAGCGTGTTTCGAGCTGTTTTCGGGTCGTTGTGGGCAAAATCTCCGTCGAAGTCGTTAGGTGCACAGGGGTGAGCGCGGGGCGGGCGGACTCCGGGCCAAGGCTTACCCTGAGGTAATGCGATTCGTGCGAATCCGCCGAGGCGGCGAGACCCCCGGCGTGAGCCGACCGCGGCTGTCCCGAGAGGTCTACGTGCTCGGCGTGATCGCGTTCTTCGTGATGGTGGGCTTCGGTGTCGTGGTGCCGGTGCTGCCCGTCTATGTGCGCAGCTTCGGGGTTGGCTACCTGGAAATCGGTGCCGTCGTCTCCGCCTTCGCGCTGATGCGCTTCGTGTCCAGCCCGTTCACCGGGCGCCTGATCGACTGGGCTGGCGAGCGGATGATCCTGGCCTCCGGTATCGGGATCGTCGCCGTCTCCAGTGGGCTGGTGGGCGTGGCCCAGAACTATCCGCAGCTGCTGCTCCTGCGCGGTGCCGGCGGCGTCGGTTCGGCCATGTTCACGGTGGCAGCCATGACCCTTCTGCTCGGCTCCACGGCGCCGGGATTCCGGGCCAGGGCCATCGGGTTCTATCAGGGCGGGTTCCTGCTCGGCGGGATGGCCGGCCCCGCACTCGGCGGACTCCTCGCAACGATCTCGCTCACCGCGCCCTTCTTCTTCTATGCCGGCACGCTTGGCGTTGCCGGCATTCTCGGGCTGGTGCTTCTGCGCCCGGTGCGGGGCGGGGTCGTCCCCGCGTCCGGCCCGCCGCCCGAACGCATCCCGTTCCGAACGGTGCTGCGGGACACCCGGTTCCGCGCGGCGTGCATCGCCAACTTCGCCACCGGTTGGAACTCGTTCGGCGTGCGCAACGCGCTGATCCCCGTGTTGATCGTCGAGGTGCTGCGGGGCCCGACCGCCTGGACCGGCATCGCTTTCGCCGTCGCGGCCGTCGCCCAGACGGTCGCGCTCGCGCCGGCTGCGCGGTTCGTCGACACCGTTGGCCGCCGCCCGGCCATCATCGGGGCGTTCCTGGTCGCCGGCCTCACGATCCTCGCGGTCCCGTTCGCGCCGAACATCATCGTGCTCACCGCACTTCTCTGCCTCTACGGCGTGGCCTCGGCGTTCATGGGCACCGCTCCGGCCGCGTCCGTCGGTGATGCGGCCGGGGCCGGCGGCGGACGTCCCGTGTCGGTCTTCTCGATGTTCTCCGATCTGGGTGCCATCGTCGGACCGCTCGCCGCCGGGTTTCTCGTCGACAGCGTCTCCTATCCGGTGGCCTTCGGCGTCGGCGCCCTGCTGTTCTTCGTGACCTCCGCCTACGCGCTGCGGATGCCGCGGCAGACCCGCGCGGCATAGTCCGGTCGAGGGATTGTCTCGAATTCGCGTTCGAAAATACTTGCACAAAAAGTGACAAACTCTCGACTGTACGTGCGTCATGGGCTAAAATTGGAACATGATGAACCTCGCGGAAGACCTCAGGCAGGCGGCCGAGGCTGTGGCCCTGTTGGGCTCTTCGGGTGCGGACTATGAGGCTCTGCCTGATGCCGCCTTGTTGGCTGGTCAGGGTCAGATCGTGTCGGCCCGCCGGTTGCTCGACACCCGCGCCGCGTGGATGGCGGGCACGAT
>NZ_SOGK01000047.1:0-24991 GCF_004564305.1 Cryobacterium sp. TMT3-29-2 | reverse complement strand
CGCAGCCGCCGCCGGGTCGGAGACGGAGGCCTTCGCCCCCGTCGACGCGGCCTCGGCCGCGGGCGTCGGCGTGCTGCCCGGCTCGCCGGCGGCCGGGCGCACGAGGGATGAGATGACCATGATGAGGAGGGCAAGCACGATGAGCAGGCCGAGGCCCACCACGAGACGACGGCGCCAGTACACCTTGCTGGACTGGGGGCCGACCGGATGTTTGATCGTCGACATTACCCAAGGCTAACGAGGTCTACCGGCGCCGCCGCCAATGCCGCGCGTGTCGGTTAGGATTCCTCGATTTCCAGGCGGCGACGACGGGCCAGCAGCAGTCCTCCGAGCAGGAGCATCAGCGTTCCACCTGCCACGAGAGGTGCGAGCTCGACTCCGGTGTGGGCGAGGCCGCCCGCGGTCGGTCCCGTGCGGATGGAGGCGGCAGGTGCCGTCGTCGTCGTCGGGGTGGTCGGCGGGGTGGCCGGGGTGATCGCCGCGGCGAGCACCTCGATCACGGTCCAACCGATCAAGGCCCCGGCGGCATCCTGAACGAAGAGGCGGTGCATGCCCGCCTTCGAATCGATCGGCACCACGGTCGTCACCTGGCCCTGAGCGTTGACCTTGAGCCAGCCCCCGAGGTTCACGCCGTCCAGCGAGACCCAGACATACTGGCCCGCGAATTCGTCGCCCACGGTGACCATGATTGCTTCCCCGGCCTTGTAGCTGCTCTTATCGGTCGTGACGGCGCCATTCAGGTCGGCCGGAGCGTCACCCCAGGTCGTCGGATCGGCCGTCGGTGCCACCGGAGCGTTGACGGCTAGAGGAACCCGCACGATCGTGCCGGACTCCTTCGCGGTCAACTCGAGCACGCTGTCGGCCGGTGCGTCGAGCGGCGCCGTGAAGGTGACGACCGACGAGCCGTTGGCATCAACGGATGCCGTGCCGAGCGTCGCTGTGCTTCCCGGCCAGAGCAGGGCCAGTTCCGTGTTCTTCGGGGCCCCGAGCGAGCTCAGGTTGAGGCCGGAGACAGTGAAGCTGACCGTATCGCCGGGGTTGACGGCGGTGACCGGCACTCCCCTGACGCTGGCCTGACGGGCGGCGAACGACGGCGTCAGTGGGCTTTTGGCGGTGAGGTAGGAGATCCAGGCGTCCCGGTCGACGAGACCGGAATCGCGCGTGCCGGTTCCCTTCTTGAACTCCCGGAAGTTGTCGCCGCCGGTGAGTAGGAAATTGAACGAGCCGACCCGGTAGGAGGCGGCCGGATCGATGGCCGAACCGTCGATCCAGATCCCCGTAATGCGGTCGCCTTCGGCCCGGCTCGCGTCGAACGTGTAATTCACGTTGTCGGAGAGACCCAGCTGCAGGAAGGGGCGGGACGGGACTGTGCCGTCGGCGTTCCGCTGCCACTGCTGCTCCAAAACGGTCTTGAACTGCGCGCCGGTGAGGCTCGTGGTCCAGAGGTTGTTCAGGAACGGCAGCACCGCGTTGGCCTCGGCGTAGGTGACCACGCCGTCCGGGGAGTAGATCAGCTCGGCGCGCATACCGCCCGGGTTGACCACGCCAATTTCGGCGCCGCCCTTGAGCGGGTCAGAGAGGGATTCGCGCAGCGAGTTGGCCACCAGGGTGCCCATCGCCGACGGTGCGGACCGGTCCTCGGCGCACGGTGCTGTGCCGCCGAGGCAGGCGCGGGTGATGTCCGCGGTGATCGAACCGACCGGTTGTTTGCCGATGACGGCGGCCTGGGCCATTGCAGCATCCGTGATTGCCTTGACCTTGAGAACCCGCGGATATGTGGTGGTCAAGGTGGCGTCCGCTACGGTCGTCCGCTTGACGTTCCGGTTTTCCACCGTCGTCGTGTTACCGGATGCGAAGTCGTACTTGAGCACGACCTGACCGATATATTCGCCGTAGTTGCCGGTCTGGAGCACGGGGCGGGTGACGCCCGCGGCGGCGCCGGGAACCTGGGCATCCCAGTCGTACAGCTTGTGCGTGTGGCCGGTGAAGATGGCGTCGACCTTGGCTGAGGTCTGCGTCACGATCTTGGCGAAGGCGCTGGCCGTGAGAGCGAGTTCCTGCTCGAGCGTTGCCTTCTCGACCGTTCCCGCGCCGGCACCCTCGTGGTACTCGGCGATCAGCACGTCGGCTTCGCCGTTGGCCGGGTTGCCGTCGGAGAGCTGGGCCGCGACCCGGTTGACCGCGGCGACCGGGTCGCCGAAGGTGAGGCTGGCGATCCCGTTCGGCGACACCAGGCTCGGGGTCTCCTGCGTGACGGCGCCGATGACGCCGACCGTGACGCCGTTGACGTCGAAGAGCGCGTATTCCTTCATCGCCGGGATCGTCGTGCCGAGCTGGTAGACGTTGGCACCGAGGTACTCGAAGTTTGCCGCGTCGGCGACGCGCCCGTTCAGGTCTGCGAATCCCTGGTCGAACTCGTGGTTGCCCACGGCCGATGCCTTGAGTTCCAGCGCGTTCAGCACGTCGATGGTCGGCTTGTCCTGCTGCGACGCCGAGGCGAACAGTGAGGCTCCGATGTTGTCGCCATCAGAGAGGAACAGCGAGGCCGCGTCCCCATACTCCGCGCGGAGTTGCTCGATCGTGCCGGCGAACTTCACCGTGTTGGCGTCAATGCGACCGTGGAAGTCGTTGATGTTGAGCAGGTTGATGTTGACGCTGGCGGGCCTACTGGCGAGCTTCAACCCGACGATGGCCGGGTCGTGGTCGGACGACCGGTACGCGTTGGCGGCGTAGAAGTCGGTGACGTTGTTGTTGTACCGGCTGTACTCCAGGGCGACGGACTCGACCGAGTTGATGTTCCAGACGTCCACATCAGTGACCGCGGCATTCGCCTCGGGCGACGCGAACACGTGGTCGAGCGAGCCGACGGTGCCTCCGAAAGCGTAGGTGTACTCGCCGGTCTTGGCTTCCTGGCTCAGGTAGCCCGCGTCGGTGATGACTTTGATCGGGTCTTCCTGGTCGTAGGCGTTGAAGTCACCAGTGAGCAGCACGCGGTTGATGCCGGTGCTCGTCTTCATCGTTCCGGCGAATCCGACGAGAGCGGTGGCCTGCTGCACGCGGGACAGGTTCGAGGCTCCCTGGCCGTCCCTCTGGTCGGCGTTGACCCCGGTTCCGGAGCCCTTCGACTTGAAGTGGTTGGCGATCGCGAGGAATCTGCTGCCGGTGTCGCCGACCAGCTGGAAGGCCTGGGCGAGCGGCTGGCGGGCGTTGCCGAACGCGGCGTCGTCGAAGATAACGGACTCCTTGACGGGTTCAACGGCTGCGGGCTTGTAGATGAACCCGGAACGGATGACATCTTCGCTGGCGGGAAGGGCGGCCGGCGAGGGCACATGGGCCCAGACGTTGCTGCCTGCCTGCGCGTTCAGCGCGGTGACGAGGGCCTTGAGGGCGAAGTCGCGGTCCTTGCCGAAGCGGGCGGAGTTCTCGATCTCGAGGAGCGAGACGACCTGGGCGTCGAGGCCGTTGATCGCCGAAACGATCTTCGCCTGCTGGCGCTCGAAGCTGACCTGGGTGGCCGCGCCGCGGGCGTCGCAGCCACTGTTGACCGTGATCGGCGTGCCGGCCCGGTCGGTGTAGTAGGTGCAGCCGGTGAGGGAGTCACCGGTCGTGGCGAAATAGTTGAGCACGTTGAACGTGGCCAGACGAATGTCGCCGCCAACCGCTCGGGGAGCCGCGGTGCGGGTGTTGCTGAAGGTGGCCGGCTGAACGGTCGCCGCGTTGCCGGGGACCAGTTCGGTGGTCGGCTGGAACTTCCAGGCGCTGTTGCGGTAGTCCAGGATGACCGGCTTCGTGAAGGTGGTGGCCGCGCCGATGCGCAGAGGGTTGGCGGCCGTGAGGTAGGGGACCGGAAGAGCCTTGTTCGTCGCGTTGGCGAGGTAGTTGGTGGTGGCGCCGTCATCGAGGGTGACCGCACGCGCCGCGTTGTCCGCGACGGCCGTGGTGTAAGCGGCCGTTCCGGGGCGTGCCGTGACGGTCGGACCCACGAGCGGTGTCGTGCCCGCAGCCAGGCCGATTTCGCCGTACTGGTTGGTCGTGTAGTTGTTGGTGACCGTGAACGCGCCCTGCGGGGAGACAAGCATTCCCTCGAGCGTTTCGCGGGCGGCAGCCGTTGCCGGCAGGCTAACCGTCGCGGGAAGCGGTGCCACGATTCCAGTGCTGTTCAGCGCAGCGATGTCGCTGAGTGCCGAAACCGTGAGCTGAGTCAGGCCGAAGAATTCACTCGCGGTGCCGGTGACCGAGACGTGGTCGCCGATCTTGACGGGTGCAGTGAGCGCGTTCGTGTAGACGAAGATGCCGTCAGACGCGGTGCGCGTGGTCAGGTCGACCGCGCCGCCTGTGCCGGGGGTCTGCAGGTAGAACCCCTTGAACCCGCCCGTGGGGTAGACGGCGGTGACGACGCCGGTCGTGGTGACGGTCTGGCCGGCCTTCGGGCTGACATCCGTCGTGCCCTGGATCTCCTTGATCGGGATGGCGGTGACCGATGGGACTGGCGTCGCTGGGGTCGGGGTGGGGGCGACCGCCGGGGTCGGGGTCGGGGTCGGGGTGGGGGCGACCGTCGGGGTCGGGGTCGGGGTCGGAGTAGCGACCGGGGCAACAGTCTCACCGGCGGCGTTCGTCGGGGTCGGGGCCGCGAGGGTGAAGTCGCCGGTGTTGATGTCCGTGTCGAGGCCCGCGGCACGGTTGAGCGCGGTGGTGACGGATGCGGCAGACGCCACCGTTGTCTCGAAGGTGTTGGACGTGCCGTAGCCGAGCAGATCGATGATGCCGGTGGCGTTACGGAGGGATCCCGTGGCCGGTGCCGTCAGCACCGTGGCCTGGTTGGCGAGGAAGAGCGTTCCGCCTCCACCCGCGAACGAGGGGCCGAAGGTGGCGTTCGGAGTAGGGAGAGCCGCGCCGTTTGCCGCGTTTGAGGAACCCTGCACAAGGTAGTAGCCCTTGGCCGGGATGGTCCCGGTGAGCGCGACCGTGCCGGACGGATCGCCGGCGCCCGTGGCCGTCCGGTACTGCAGCGAAGTCCCGTCGAGAGTGACCGCGGAATTCGTGGGGTTGTAAAGCTCCACGAACTTGTTGAGGTAGGTGGCTCCGGTGCTGCCGCCGTTGAGATAGGCCTCATTGATGACGACCCCCGTACCGGAGGTGTTGGCGGAGGCAGGCAGTGCGACGAGTGGCGAAACGACCAGCCCCAGCCCCAAGAGGGCGGCACAGGTCAGCTTCAGATTGCTGCGTGGTGCGGACGACATTGTTCCCCTAGCTATTCAACGAACGACATTGTTCGTAAGGCTACGGAGGGAGCGTTCAGTTTGGGCATCCTGCAAGGTAACGATTGGTGAATTCGTGCGTTCCGCTCGGATGAGCAGCGACGGGACGGAAGCGGCAGCATCTGCAGGGCGGGTGCCCAGGTCAGACGAGCCGCTTGACCATTCGGGTGTTGCCGAGCGTGTTCGGCTTGACCCGGGCCAGGTCGAGGAATTCGGCGACGCCCTCGTCGTGGGAGCGCACCAGCTCGGCGTAGACGACCGGATCGACAGTTTCGGAGCCCATGTCCGTGAAGCCGTGTCGGGCGAAGAACGGCACCTCGAAGGTCAGGCAGAAGAGGCGGCGGAGGCCGAGCTCGCGGGCATCCACTTCGAGCCGGTCCATCAGGGCGTGGCCGACGCCGTGGCCGAGCCGGTCGGCGGTCACGGCGAGGGTGCGCACCTCGCCCAGGTCCTCCCACATCACGTGCAGGGCGCCGCAGCCGATCAAGGCGCCGTCGGCATCCTCGACCACCCGGAATTCCTGCACGGCCTCATAGAAGACGACGCTTTCTTTGCCGAGCAGGATGCGCTCCTGCACCAGCGGCGCTACGAGGGCCTGGATCCGGGGCACATCGGTGGTGCGTGCCCGGCGCACCGAAAACTCCTGCATTCGCTGCCCGCCACCTCTCGGTTCACTCATACCAAACATCCAAGCCATCAGTCTAGGCAGCCGCGCCGTGGGCGAATTCGACGGACATTTTGCCGGACCGACCCGGTTTGAGCCGAAAACAGGCCCACGGGAGCAAAAACTCCGTCGAATTCGTTAGGTGGCCGCGGCCAGGCAGGGCCGGGCGAGAACGCACAAGGGCCCGGCGGATGCTCCGCCGGGCCCTTCCTAACGGGTCACCGCTACTCGCTGGTCACCGCGAGGTCGGGCGAGCCCGGCCCCGTTCCGATCGCGGCCGTGGTGTTGACGCCGACGCCGACAGCGGAGGCGCGCACCGTCGTGGTGAAGATGTACTCCCCGCCCACGTAGTCCACGTGCACGTGGTCGCCGGCGTTGAGCTCGCCCTGCAGGATCTTCTCCGACAGACGGTCCTCCACCTCGCGCTGGATCGCGCGGCGCAGCGGCCGGGCACCGAGCGCGGGGTCGAAGCCGACCTCGATCAGGTGCTCCTTCACTGCGAGGGTCAGGTCCACGGTCATGTCGCGGTCGAGCAGGCGCTCACTCAGACGCTTGATGAACAGGTCCACGATCTGCAGCAGTTCCGGCTTGGTCAGCTGCGGGAAGACGATGATCTCGTCCACGCGGTTGAGGAACTCGGGCTTGAAGTGCTTCTTCAGCTCCTCCTTCACCTTCCCGCTCATCCGGTCGTAGCCGGTCGACGTGTCGCCCTCGAGCTGGAAACCGACGGGCGCGCCGCTGATGTCCTTGGTGCCGAGGTTCGTGGTCATGATGATCACGGTGTTCTTGAAGTCGACGACGCGACCCTGGCCATCCGTCAACCGGCCCTCTTCCAGAATCTGGAGGAGTGAGTTGAAGATGTCGGGGTGGGCCTTCTCGATCTCGTCGAACAGCACCACGGAGAACGGCTTCCGGCGCACCTTCTCGGTGAGCTGTCCGCCCTCTTCGAAGCCGACGAACCCGGGAGGAGCACCGAACAGACGCGACACGGTGTGCTTCTCGCCGTACTCACTCATGTCGAGCGAGATCATGGCGGCCTCGTCATCGAAGAGGAACTCGGCGAGCGCCTTGGCCAGCTCGGTCTTTCCGACGCCGGTGGGGCCGGCGAAGATGAACGAACCGCTCGGGCGCTTGGGGTCCTTGAGACCGGCACGGGTGCGGCGGATGGTTTTGGCGAGCGCCGAGATGGCCTCTTCCTGACCGATGACGCGCTGGTGCAGGGCCTTCTCCATGAAGACGAGTCGCGAGGACTCCTCTTCAGTGAGCTTGAAGACGGGGATGCCGGTGGCCTGGGCCAGGACCTCGGCGATCAGGCCTTCGTCGACGACGGCGGTCGTCTTGACGTCGCCCGACTTCCACTTCTTCTCGAGGCGCAGTCGCTCGCCGAGGAGGTTCTTCTCCTCATCGCGCAGGCCGGCGGCCTTCTCGAAGTCCTGCTCCTCGATGGCGGTCTCCTTGGCGGCGCGTACCACGGCGATCTTCTCGTCGAATTCGCGCAGCTCGGGCGGGCTCGACAGGATCGACAGGCGGAGGCGGGCGCCGGCCTCGTCGATCAGGTCGATGGCCTTGTCCGGCAGGAACCGGTCGGAGACGTAGCGGTCGGCGAGGTTCGCCGCGGCCACGAGGGCACCGTCGGTGATGGACACCTTGTGGTGCGCCTCGTAGCGGTCGCGCAGTCCCTTGAGGATGTTGATGGTGTGCGGCAGAGACGGCTCGGCCACCTGGATCGGCTGGAAACGGCGCTCGAGCGCGGCATCCTTCTCGAAGTGCTTGCGGTACTCGTCGATCGTGGTGGCACCGATGGTCTGCAGCTCGCCACGGGCGAGAAGAGGCTTCAGGATGCTGGCCGCGTCGATCGCGCCCTCGGCGGCACCGGCACCGACGAGGGTGTGGATCTCGTCGATGAAGATGATGATGTCGCCGCGGGTGCGGATCTCCTTCGTGACCTTCTTCAGGCGCTCCTCGAAGTCACCGCGGTAGCGGCTTCCGGCGATGAGCGAGCCGAGGTCGAGCGAGTAGAGCTGCTTGTCCTTCAGAGTCTCGGGCACATCGCCCTTGACGATGGCCTGGGCGAGACCCTCGACGACGGCGGTCTTGCCGACGCCGGGCTCACCGATCAGAACGGGGTTGTTCTTGGACCGGCGGGACAGGATCTGCATGACCCGCTCAATCTCCTTCTCGCGCCCGATGACGGGGTCGAGCTTGTTCTCACGGGCGGCCTGCGTGAGGTTGCGCCCGAACTGGTCGAGAATCTGGCTGCCCGCCGGACCGCTCGCCTGCTCATTCGCGCCGACCTGCACCTGCTCCTTGCCCTGGTACCCAGAGAGGAGCTGGATGACCTGCTGGCGCACCCGGTTCAGGTCGGCGCCGAGCTTGACGAGCACCTGGGCGGCAACGCCTTCACCTTCGCGGATGAGGCCGAGCAGAATGTGCTCGGTGCCGATGTAGTTGTGGCCGAGCTGCAGTGCCTCGCGCAGGCTCAGCTCGAGAACCTTCTTGGCGCGCGGCGTGAACGGGATGTGACCCGTCGGCTGTTGCTGGCCCTGGCCGATGATGTCCTGCACCTGCTCGCGCACGGCGTCGAGGGAAATACCCAGGCTCTCGAGGGCCTTGGCGGCAACGCCCTCGCCTTCGTGGATCAGGCCGAGCAGGATGTGCTCAGTACCGATGTAGTTGTGGTTGAGCATCTTGGCCTCTTCCTGGGCCAAAACAACGACGCGACGAGCTCGGTCGGTAAATCTCTCAAACATGTGATCGCTCCCTTGGCGCCAGGGCAGTTGTGGCGCCGATACATCGAGAGTAACGAGCGAACCCTGAAATGACTGCCTCTGTTCGCCGCAGGCGTGACGGATGTCGCCGCGCACCCGCGCCGACCTCGATGCTTGCGGTCGATTTCGGCAGGTATGCCGGGCGATCTCGACCGCAAGTGCCGAACTCGGCGCATGGCTCCCGTGAGCCCGCGCGCTCCTTGCGAATCGTCCCGTAGTCGACATAATGACTCGGAAACGGTGGCGAGGGAACGCGCCGGGGGCCGTGACCATCGCAGGTGAGAGGCGGAGGCAATGGACCAGACTGGGAATCCCGAGACGGAAAGCACGGAAGCGGCGCTCGCCCGTCTGGTAAACGAAAACGTGAGGCTCCGGGAGCTGCTCGACGCGGCGGAAACCGACGCCGCGGCGAGCGCCGAGACCGTCCCGCTCCCCGGCCTCGCGGCCGCGATCGTTCCGCCGCCCTCCCGCCAGCGCTGGCGGGCGTTCCTGGCCGTGGTGCTGATCGCCTTCGGTGTTCTGCTGGCCCCGGTGGCGGTCGTGTCCCAGTGGACCAGGAACGTCGTGACCGACACCGACACGTTCGTGGCGACCGTCGCGCCCCTGGCCGAGGACCCGGCGTTCCAGGCGTTCCTGGTCACCGAGATCGTCACCGTGGTCGAGGAGCAGGTCGACATCGAGGCTCTGACGACGGACCTCTTCGACGGACTTGCCGCCCTCGACCTGCCTCCGCGGGCGCAGAACGCGCTTGCGCTTTTGGAGGGCCCCGCCGTCGAGGGGGTGCGCTCGCTGGTCCGCACGTCGGCGGAGCGGGTGGTCGCCTCGGATGCGTTCGCCACCGTCTGGGAAGAGTCACTGCGGCTCAGTCAGACGCAGATCATCTCCGCGCTGGAGGGTGACACCTCATCGGCGCTCGTGATCAGCGACACCGGCGAAGTCGGCATCCAGCTCGGACCCATCATCGCGGAGGTGAAGCAGCAGCTCGTGGCCCAGGGCTTCGGCCTGGCCGCCGACATCCCGGACATCGACCGCACGATCCCGATCGCCCAGTCGGATGCCCTTGTGCAGGCCCGCACGGCCTACCAGCTCCTCACCGTGGCCGGCACGGTCTTGCCGTGGGTGAGTCTGCTGCTCATCGCGGCCGGCGTGCTCGTATCCCGGCGCCGGTCTCTGGCCCTGATCTGGGCCGGCCTCACCCTCGGTCTCTCAATGGCCCTCCTGGCCCTCGGAGTCTCGGTCGGCCGGTTCTTCGCAGTCAATGCCCTGTCACCCGAATACCTGCCGAGCGACCTCGCCGGCACGGTCTACGATTCCGTCGTGCCGCTGGTCTACGCCTCCGCTCTGTCGGTGGGGCTCGCCGCGATCACCGTCGCCATCGTCGCCTACCTGGGCGGGCCCTTCCGCGGCGCGATCGCGGTGCGTCGCCTGGTCACGGACGGCTGCCGGCACCTGCGCGCCAGCGCGGCCCGCAGCGGGGTGACCACCGGCCGGTTCGGCCTCTGGCTCTACCGGGCCCGCCGCTTCATCCGGGCGGCGGTCGGCATCGGGGCGGCCGCCGTCGCCATCTTCTGGCGCCCGTTGACCCCGGCCGTCATCATCTGGACCGCAGTACTCGCGCTCATCGTGGTGCTCCTGATCGAACTGCTGCAGCGACCGCCCGGGGAAGTGGCGCCGGTGCCCGCGGCCGCAGCGGAGGCCGGGCCGACGGAGCCGGCCGCCCGCAGGAGCACGAGCACGAGCACGACCGCCGATCTCACCGAGACGGCCGAGCTTCCGCCCCCAACGGGGAACGCGACGGTCCCGATCGGTGCCGGTCCGATCGCGGCCGGTCCCACCGGTGCGGGCGCGCCCCCGGTCAGCGCGCCCCCGGTCAGCCGGGACGACGCCGACTAGCCGAGCTCCGCTGGTTCGACTCCCGCGTGAGCAACCGGGAACGCGACCCCGCCGAGGTCATCGCCATGGCGTGCCGCCGCACTTCGAGAACCACCGCACCTCGAGAGAGTCAATCTGTGACGAGTCACTGGGCGAAGACGGTGGCCAACTCGTCCCAGTGTGTGGTCGCTCGGGGTGAGACCATGTTTCGCCGCATCGTCCAGGCCCGGTTGCTTTTAAACCCGGCCAGGCCAAGCCCGAGGGTCTCCTGACCGTATTTCGCCGTGATGGAGTCCAGCACGTTCCCGGCGGCGAAGGGGGCAGGGTTGGTGTCGAAGATATCGAGGGCGGCGTGAGTGTCGCGTGAGGAGAACTCGTGCAGGCTCACCCCCACGCGCACGTACTGACGGTCCGATTGCAGCTGCGGGCCGAGCGACGTGATTGCGGCCCGGTACATTTCGACCGGGTCGTCGGTGGGGTCGGGAAAAGCGAGGGAGACGGCGTGGGTCACATGTTCATCCTGGAAGGGCGAGGTCGATGCGTAGCAGCGCATGAGTCGGGCCAGGGAGTTCTGCTGCCGCAGCCGTGCGGAGGCTCGCTGGGTGTAGACGGACAGCACCTCCTTGAGTTCGGAGACCGTGCTGATCGGTGTCGCGAACGATCGCGAGAACTGGATCTGATCCCTGTCGGCGTGCATTTCCTCCAGCGGCAGGCAGTCGTTTCCGCGGAGTTCTTGCACCACCCGCTCCTGGACGACCCCGAAACGTCGCCTGACACGCGCTGCGTCCGCATCACGGAGCTCGGCTGCCGTGTAGATGCCCAGGCCGATCAGCTTCTTCGCGGTCCGGCCTCCGATGCCCCACACCTGACCGACCTCGACGGACTGCAGGATTGAAGTCAGCTGGGCAGGCGCGTATGCCGCCAGGTTGCAGACTCCGAGGAGCGCCGGAGCGGTTTTTGAGCCGCGGTTGGCGAGCTTGGCCAGGGTCTTGCTCGGGGCGATCCCGATGCTGACCGGCAGACCGATCAGTTTCTTCGTGGCGACGCGGATCTCACGGGCGGCGGCGGTCACCTGCTGCGGAGTGCCGGTGAGCCGGATGAAGCTCTCGTCGATCGAGTACACCTCCTGGGAGGAGGTGTAACGGCCGAGCAGTTCGACGGTCCGTGCGGACAGGTCGCCGTAGAGCTCGTAGTTGCTGGAGCGGGCGATGACGCCTCTCGCGGTGGCTTCGGCGGCGATGCTGTGCCAGGGCGACGCCATGTCGATGCCGAGTGTCTTGGCTTCCTGTGAGCGCGCGATGACGCATCCGTCGTTGTTCGACAAGACGACGACCGGTTTGCCCTCGAGTCGGGGATCGAAGATCCGCTCGCAGGAGACGTAGAAGTTGTTGGCGTCGACGATCGCGATCGACGGCAGGTCAGACACGGTGCAGGCACCGGGTGACGACGCCCCAGATGGTGAGTTCGCTCATCTCGTCGAGCACGATGTCGGGGTAGGCCGGGTTCTCCGGAACCAGACGGATGCCCGCCTCATCGATCCTGAGCCGCTTGATGGTGAGTTCGTTGTCGACTACAGCGATGACGACGCTGCCGTCGCGGGCGTCGAGGGAGCGGTCGACGATGATTTCATCACCGTCGAAGATGCCGGCGCCCGTCATGCTGTCCCCACTGACACGCACAATGAACGTCGCCGTCGGGTCCTGGATCAGGTGGCGATTCAAATCGACGGGCCCGTTGTAGTAGCCGGTGGCCGGTGAGGGGAATCCGGCGTGCACGGCCTCCGGCGCCGCCCGGGCGAAGTTCTCCTCGGAGCCGTCGTCGTCGCCGTCGCCCGAAGTCACATCGACGATGGGGTTGAACGTGATCATGTGCGCTCCTGACTCGGACGGGTTGGCCTCGTGTGTGCGTGACATACCCAGTCTCTCAGGGAGCGGTGACACTGGTGCAGAAGAAGTGGTCGGTAAGAACCTCACCGCCCAGACCAGCGGGAACGGATATAATCAGGTTATTGCCCCCCTCGTGGACAAGTCTCTGACACCGAAAATTTCCGGTGGGCGCTTCGCCGTTGGCGATGTGCGTCCCGGATGAATGAAACATCTGTCCTGCTGTGACGTGACGTCACTGACTCGCCGACAGGTTGTGAGTAATCGAGATTGGAATCAAAGCCATGACACGCACAGAAAACGGGAAAGTAGCACTCGTCACCGGTGGCGGGCAGGGAATCGGGCAGGCGATTGCCGAGCGGCTCCACGCCGACGGCTTCAAGGTGGCCATCGCCGACTTGAACCTTGACACCGCAGGCGCAGCAGCCGAATCCCTCGGGGGCAAAGATGGCGGAGCAATCGCACTGCATGTCAATGTTTCCGACCGGGACAGCGTGTTCGCCGCGGTCGCGCAGACCGTGATCGAGCTGGGGGGCTTCGACGTCATCATCAACAACGCCGGTATCGCCCCCACGTCTCCGATCGAGGACATCACCCAGGAGAGCATCGCCAAGATTTTCTCCATTAACTTCAACGGCGTGGTGTGGGGCATTCAAGCAGCCACGAAGGCGTTCAAGGAGCTCGGCCACGGCGGAAAGATCATCAGTGCCGCGTCCCAGGCAGGTCACGTCGGGAACCCCGGCATCGCGTTGTACTCGGCGACGAAGTTCGCCATCCGTGGCCTCTCCCAGACAGCGGCCAGGGACCTTGCCCAATTCGGCATCACGGTCAACACTTTCGCCCCCGGCATCGTGAAGACGCCTCTCATGGAGGAACTGGCGAAGAAGGTCGCAACCGACGCGGGCAAGTCGGAAGAGTGGGGCTGGGATCAGTTCACGAACGGCATCGCCCTCGAACGACTTTCCGAAGCGTCCGAGGTCGCTGGTGTCGTATCGTTCCTGTCCGGCCCCGACTCGAACTACATCACCGGGCAGTCGATTCTCGTTGACGGCGGGATGGTCTTCAACTGAGCGGGATGGTCTTCACCTACGCGGGATGAGAGCCGTTCCGGCTCTCCCCTGAAATCCGGCGCCGCCCATGGCAGCGCCGGATTTCTCTCTCTCCGGATGCCGTCGCGCCTGGCTAGTCGACTGCTCGAATCGTCCAGGAGGCACGTGTTGATCTTCCCGGCTCAAGGACGTTCAGGTTCGTTCCAGAGTTGAAAGCATCCGGCGGACAGGTCATCGGTTCGACGGCTAGTCCAATTCTGTCTATCGAGGGTTCGGGCTGGTCGGCCGTGTGAACCTGAACCCACGGGCATTCGCGGCCCCAGCTCAGTTCAACTCCACTGCCCGCGATCGTCGTCACTCGAACCGTTACCTGGCCGTCAGCGTCGCGGTCGAAGCCAGTGAAGGCGTGGTCGATGAACATGTCCTTGATCGTCCGTGGGGTGCGAAAGTCAAAGGCGACCAGATCTTCAGCATTGACGTCACGGATGCGGATGGGGACGAGACGGTCAGGAGTCACGGTCAGTATTCGCCTGGCTGGGAGATGAAGCGTCCAGTCGTCGACGTGGCCTTCGCCTGCAACGAGGTAAGGGTGCGGAGCGACGCCATAAGGGGCGGCATTCGGGCCGGCATTCACTGCCGTGACTGCCGTTCGAAGGCCCCCGGCGTCGAGCGCAAAATCCACCTCCAGCGTCACCCGGTGGGGGTATCCAGGCTGCGCTTCGACGGTTGCCGCCAGGACGAGCCGATCCGTCGCCTGCCTGACTACGGCAAAGTTCAGCCAGGACGCGAGTCCATGGAGAGCGTGTCCCCTTAGCGGCTCGGTGATACTGAGCTGTTGCTCGACGCCTCCGAATGTGTACCTTCCATCCACGACTCGGTTCGGCCACGGTGCCAGGATGGCGCCGCGGAAGAATGGCCGCACCTCCTCGGCGTCGAACGGCACGATGAGGTTCCGTCCGAGATACTGCAGCGACCGGACGCTCGCACCGATGCTCGCGATCGAGGCGGTGTAGCCATGAGCCTCAAGGACGAGTTGGGTTCCCGACAGCGACGTGAGAGACATGGGAAACCAATCAGTGGAAATACATGGAATTTCAGGTCAATTGGGTTACTCGGGGATCAGGACCCGAGGAATGTCGGCGTGCCATTCGGCCTCGGCAACGTGCAGACCGCGGTATGTGTAGTCCTTGTCCCACCCGTGAAAAACGAGATAGTCCTTGCCATTCGGGCCGAAGACCAAGTCCTGGCCGCCGGGGCCGCGGTATAGACCCCCCGACCCCTCAGTCGAGAGGATCGGAACCCTTTCCTTCACCCACGGGCCGTTGATTGATGCAGCCGATGCAGCACCGACTGCGTACCGGTCGTCTCCGTAAGAGTTCGCGGAATAGAGCATCACGAGTCCTGAACCTCGGGAAACGATGGTGGGAGCCTCGATAAGGTTGCCCTCCCAATCCTCGGTTTGCTTCAGCATCCTGATCGGATCACCCGTGACGCTGAGCCCGTCGTCAGAGAGCGTGGCCGCCTGAATCCAGGTGTCGAGGTCGCAACAGTTCCCGTCATTCTTCCAGACGAGGTACAGGACGTCGTCGATGACCACGGTGCTCGCATCGATGGCGCCCCCTTCATCTTCTGGACAGATGATCATGGCGTCGCCCTGAACGGTGAACGGTCCGGCCGGGTCCCTGGCCGTTGCCACACCGATGCACTGCAGCGTTGGCGCAAAATTCGTCGCCGTGAAGTACATGACGAACGAATCATCGTCGAGTTTCGTCACCTCAGGTGCCCAGGTCTTGCCCGGAATAACCCAACTCGGGAGATCCGGCAACGCGTCGGGCAGCACCTCCCAATCGAGGAGATCGGTGGAGGAGGCGACCTGCACGTTGCGGTTGTTGTCGTTAGTGGCATAGGCGAAGTACGTGCCGTCGACTTCCACTACATCAGGATCAGCGAAATTCGCGTTGAGCACCGGGGCGCCTGCTGCGACGGACGCCGGGGGTGCCGATTGTTCAGCAGCCGTTGCACAGCCACTCACCGCGAAGACCGTAATGACGGCTACAGACACACCTGCCAGGGCTGCGCTGCGAGCAGAGTTCATCGCGGTTCTATCCCTTCACGCCTGAGCGCGAAACGCCCTCGATGATGAAGCGCTGGAGGAAGATGAACAGCGCCAGCACAGGCACGCTCGCGACAACCGCCCCGGCCATCAGGAGGTCGTAGCGCACTGCATTTGCGGACTGAAGCGTGGACAATCCAGCGGGCAGTGTTTGCACTTCCGGGCTGAACAAGACGTAGACGGGCCAGAGGAAGTCGTTCCAGTTGCCGAGGAAGGCGAGTAGCGCGAGTGTTGCGAGAGCCGGTTTGGCGAGGGGTAAAACGACCTGCATGAAGATCACGAATCGGTTCGCCCCATCGAGCCGGGCGGCCTCCTCCAACTCGATCGGCAGGCCGACGAAGAACTGTCGCATGAAGAACACTCCGAATGCGGATGCCGCTGTCGGAATGATGATCGCGACGAGCGAGTTGAGCCACCCCAGTTCGCTCACGATGAGGTAATTGGGGATCACGAGGATCACCGGCGGCACCAGAAGCGTCGCGACGATGATGACGAAGACGAAATTCTTGCCCCGAAACTGCATTCGTGCGAGTGGGTATGCCGCGAGTGACGCCGTGATGACGACAAGCGTGGCATTGAGGGCCGCTGCGACCATGCTGTTTGCGAACCATTGCAGCACCGGAGTCGAGGTCCCAGGGGCGAGGATGGACGCGAAAGCTTGCAGAGAAATCGGATTGGGGATCCACGACGGTGGAATGGCCGTCGCGTCAGCCCGGGTCTTGAGGCTGGTCACGATCATGAAAATGATCGGGCTTATGAACGCGATTGCGATCGCGCCGAGAACGACGACCCGAGTGATTGTGCCACTCCGCCGGCGTGCACGGCGTGCACGGGAACCGGCACTGATCGTGGTCGTAGGAGCGTTCACGATCGCACCTCCTTTTTGAGTTTCTTGGGCTGTTTCTCGCGAAAGACGTAGAAGACAAGCGCACTGATCGCCATGAGGAAAACGGTCAGTACATAACTCATGGCTGCAGCACTACCCATCTGGAAGTTGCGCAGACCAGCGTCGGCGATCTGGTAAATTGCCGTGCGCGTTTCACGTCCGGGGCCACCCTGAGTCATGAGATAGGACTGGCCGAACATGTTGGCGGAGGCGAGGAGGGTGATGATCGTGATGAACGACAGGATGGGCTTGAGCCCGGGGATCGTCACGTTCAGGAACTGCATCCAGGGTCCGGCCCCATCAACACGTGCAGCCTCATAGAGTTCGATCGGGATGTCCTGCAGACCGGCAAGATAGATGACTGCGTTGAATCCGAGCGTCCACCAGACGGTCACCCCCACGAGCGCGACCCAAGCCGCCGGTGTCGTTGTTGTCCACGCGGTGTCATCCGGAAGCCCGAGGAGTCCCAGATAGTGGTTCACGAGCCCGATGTTGTTGTCGAGCAGGTATCGCCAGAGCACCGAGATGACGGCGACGCCCAGCACGTAGGGGGCGAAGTAGATGGCTCGGAGAAAGTCCCGGCCGGGAAACTTCTTGCTCATGAGTAGAGCGACGGCAAGCGGGACGATCAGCAGCAGCGGCACGCTGAGCACCGTGAAGATTCCGGTAGCCCGCATGGATCCCCAAAACGGGCCAAAAACCGTCGATCCGGGCGAAAACAAGGAGACGTAGTTGTCGAGGCCGACAAAGGGTTTATTCGGCAGCGTGTAGTCCCAGGAATGAAGACTGATCCACACACCGAGAACTGCCGGGAGGATGACGAAGCTACCAAAAAGCAGCAGATAGGGGGCAAGAAAGAGCCAGGGTGTGGCTTTCCCCTGCTGCCGAGTGCCTGCTTGCTCGCCACGTTTCTTCTGCGACTCCTGGTTTGAAGCCGAGGGGCGGCGCGCCCTCCCCGTGGGGAGGACGCGCTCACCAACCTTCGTCGACATCCGTCAGTCCCCGAACGAGGCTTTGTTGTCGTCCATGAGCTTCGTAGCCGTTCCGGCGGCTTTCTTGAGCGCCTCACTCGGCGACGTCGTTCCCTGAACTCCGTCTGCGACTGCGATTTCGAGGGTCTCGGCCTGTACCCCGCCGATTCCGGGGATGGGCGGCAAGAAACGCATCGAGTCGATCGTCTCAGCGATTGCTTCCTGCGGCAGGCCGTCGAGAGCGCCCGCATCGCGCACCGACTGACGAGCCGGGATCATGCCAGAGCCTGCCCACTCTGCGGACTGCTCACTCATCCAGGCGATGAACACCTTCGACGCATTGACCTTGTTCTTGTCGGCGTTTGCCTGGCGGGGGAGGAAGAAGTTATGGGAGTTGGCCCAAACGGCATCCGTTTCGCCGATTGCAGGGATCGGAGCAACCGCGTACGGGAGGCCGGATTCGGAGAGGTCGTTGATCTGCCAGATCCCGTCCCAGGTGATCGACGTCTCACCGTTCTTGAAGGCGACGTACTGCGAGTCAATCGCAACGTCACCCGGGCTGTAGCCATCGTCCACAATGGAGCGCTGCCACTCGAGTGCTTTCACTCCGGCTGCCGAATCGAACGTGGCTCCGTCATCGCCGTACGGTTCACCGTCGTTCTGCCACAGCAAGGAGAGGTTCATCAGATGGCTCGGCCATCTCGTCGGCATCCAGAACGGTGTCTCATAGCCGGCCGCTTTCAGCTTGCCGAGCGCATCCTGCAGGGAAGCGGCGTCGGTCGGGGCCTCTTCGATTCCAGCAGCGGCGAAGTGTTCGGTGTTGTAGTACATGGCCAGGGAATGCACATCGAGCGGAATGCCGTAGCGGGCATCCTTGTAGACGCCTGCGTCCCAGACTTCCTCGGTGAAATCATTCGCTGTCAGACCCAGGTCGTCGGCGAGATCATCGATCGGTATGATGACGTTCCGCGCGGCATTCGTCGCCAGCTGGTCGAGGTGCATCACGCCGACGTCGGGACCTTCGCCGGCGGTCACCGCGGCGGGGAGACGTTGGTAGAAGTCGGTCCACTGCATCGTGTTCGAGACAACCTTGATGTTGTCATGCTCAGCATTGAAATCGGAGACCATCTTCTCCATGAAGGGGCCGTCGCCGCCGGTGAATCCGTTCCAGTAAGACAGCTCCACTTCGGGTCCGGTGTATTCACCAGTGAAGGGCTCACCCGCCGCCTGTCCGGTTCCGCCCGCCGAACACCCGGCAAGTACCAGCATGAGTGCTGCACCGAGAGCGGTGACCCCAAACACTCGCCGCCCCAGGAAGTCATTCTGCTTCATGATCGTTCGTCCTCCTCATCGAAAACATCGCTCCGCGACCTACGCGCGCAGCGGACCGCCCACCTCCCGCACCGATTGGAACGGCAAACGAGCGCCTTCCGTCAATGTACAGCGCTAGAAACGTCTTTGTCTAGTCTTCGCGGATCCGCGCCAAACACCGTTTCCAGCGCCTCGCCACAGTCGCCTTAGGATGGACCCGACCGGACTGGACGGGACAAACATGGCAAGGGTGCGACTAATTGACGTGGCGGAGCTCGCGGGCGTGTCAATGAAGACCGTCTCGAACGTGGTTCACAACTATCCCCACGTGGCCCCAGCACTTCGCGAGAAGGTCCAAGCAGCCATCGACCAGCTCGGCTATCGCCCCAATCTCACGGCGCGGCGTCTGGCAACCGGAAAAACCGGAATGATCGCCCTGGCTATCCCCGAGATCGACCACCCGTACTTTTCGGAACTCTCCCGCCACATTGCCGAAGAAGCAACGCGACGCGGATACCGAGTGATCATCGAGCAGACCCTGAGCGATCCCGTCGTGGAACGGGCAGTACTCAGCGATCGGGAGGCCGGCCTGGTCGACGGCGTGATCTTTCACCCCGTCCGCATGGGATCCCTCGACATCGCGAAGCTCGATGCCGCCACTCCGCTGGTATTGCTCGGCGAGGCGGCCATGCCCGTCATGACAGACCACGTGATGATCGACAACGTCTCCGCCGCTCTCGATGCCACGCGGCACCTCCTGGCGAGAGGATGTCGGCGCATCGCTTTTCTCGGAGTCATCGCTGCGGACATCACTGGTTCGACGAATCAGCGTCTTCTCGGTTACCAACAGGGCCTACTCGAGGCCGGGGTTGAGCTGAATCCCGAGCTGGTCTTCACTGCGTCGGAGTTCACGGCGGAGGCGGGCCTTCGTTCGGTCGCCAAGGCACTTGAGCGCGGGGTGCGCTTCGACGGCGTGGTCTGCCGCGACGACCGGTTTGCGATCGGAGCACTGAAAACTTTGCACGATTCCGGCCGATCGGTGCCCGGAGATGTGGCCGTGGTCGGCTGGGACAACACCTTCCTGGCCGCATACACGTCCCCGACGCTCACCTCCGTGGCTCCGAGGAAGACCGCCATTGCCAGGGCTGCTTTCGATCTGCTCGAGGAGCGAATCGCTGGGTACCGTGGGGTCGGCCGCCACATGATCGTGGGGCATTCGCTCGAGGTGCGCGAGAGCGCTCCCCTCGCTCCTTGACACCGTAGATGCCACCTGGACTTTACAGCGCTGTAATTTGGCGGCATGATTGCGGTATGTCGCCCTCTCTCCCGATTTCTGCCAGTGCTCAGGGTGGCGTTTATCCCCGCCCCCAACTCGTTCGCCCGAATTGGCACGATCTCGCCGGCGAGTGGGCATTCGAACACGACGATCACGACCTCGGCAGAAGTGAGAAGTGGTTCGCGAACGCTGCACACCTCGGCCGGGTCATCACGGTTCCATTTCCGCCGGAGTCCGAGCTGTCCGGAATCGGCGATCCAGGCTTCCACCCCGTTGTCTGGTACGCCCGCCTCATCACACCTGAGGACGTAGCCGCAAGTGGTCGGTCCAGCACCCGCGACCGGGTCGTCTTGCATTTCGGGGCGGTCGACTACCGCGCATCCGTGTGGGTCGATGGTCAGTTCATCGGATCACACGAGGGCGGCCAGACGCCGTTCTTCTTTGACATCACCGAAGCTCTCTCTCCCGACCAGAGTGGCGTGCTCGTGGTTCGTGCCGAAGACGACCCCCACGACGTCGCTCAGCCTCGGGGCAAACAGGATTGGCTTGAAGATCCGCACGTCATTTGGTACCACCGCACCACGGGGATTTGGCAACCGGTCTGGCTCGAGTCCGTGCCAGACCAGCGGATCGAGGCCCTGAGTTGGACTCCGAATGTACCGGCCGGGAACGTCGCGATCACGGTGGACCTGACCCGGCGACCGGCAGCTGGCGTAACCGTTCAGGTGAAACTCTCCGTCGCAGGCGAAACCCTCGCCCGGCAGTCGTTCTCGACCGTGGAGCCGCGATCACTTGCAACCATCCAGATTGCTCGACAGGCCAACGGTCAGGCCTTCGAGGCTCTCCTATGGTCGCCGGAGAACCCGCAACTGATTGACGCGCATGTCTCGATCATTGCTGACGACGGGAGCACTCTCGACGAGTCCTTCTCCTATTTCGGGCTTCGCAGCGTCGGTGTCGCGGGCGGCAGGTTCCTGCTCAATGACCGGCCGTACTTCGTACGCTCGGTGCTGGAGCAGGGCTACTGGCCGCAGTCGCATCTCGCTGCGCCTTCGGCCGAAGCTCTGCGAGCCGAGGTAGAACTCATCAAGGCGCTTGGGTTCAACGCAGCCAGAATCCACGAAAAGGTCGAGGACCCCCGATTCCTCTACTGGGCGGACCGGCTCGGCCTGCTCATCTGGGGTGAAATGGGCAGCACCTACGAATTCTCTCCGGAGGCAGTGTCGCGAGTCACCCGCGAATGGACCGATGTGGTGCGCCGTGACAGATCGCATCCGTCAATCGTGACCTGGGTTCCCCTGAACGAGAGTTGGGGCGTGCAACAGATCTCTCACGACGACGCCCAGTTGGACTTCGCCCAGTCGCTGTACCACCTGACTCGAGCGCTCGATCCGAGCCGTCCCGTCATCTCCAATGACGGCTGGGAACATGCCATTTCTGACATCCTCACAATCCACGACTATGCCGGCACTGCCGAAGAACTCGACGCCAACTACAAGGACATGGACGCCATCCGTGCCCTCGTCACGGGCATGGGCCCAGCCGGCCGCCGCCTGCAGCTCCTTCCTCGCGAGGTCGAAGGCCAGTCGATCATGGTCACTGAATTCGGCGGGGTCAGCTTCGCGCCCGACGCCGCTGATGACTCTTGGGGCTACACGACGGCAACGAGCTATGAGGACTTCGAAAATCGGGTGTCAGGTCTCGTGGGCAGCCTTCGGGACAGCCCGATACTCTCCGGCTTCTGTTACACCCAGCTGACGGACACGATGCAAGAGACCAATGGGCTCACTGACGAGAACAGGAAGCCCAAACTGCCGATCGCCGTCATCCGCAGCATTGTGTCAGGCGAAGACGCGCCTCTCCCCCCAGTGACTGTGGTCGCTGCTTCGAGTCTGCACTCAGCCACCGGGTGACGACGACGACCGGCTCTGTGAACCGGTCGCAGGGACTGCGCGCCGGATACTGAGATGGGACGTGCAGTTGTGTCTCCGCTCGAGCCACAGCGAGTCACGCGCCGGCCATAGACACCGAGCCGCCACGGTGCGAGCACCCCCACGGACGCACCCCTTCACGAGGGCGACGACGCTCGTAGGGTGATCCGATCGAGCCGTAGAACGGATAGACCATGAATGCCGTCGAAGCATCCGAGGCCGTTGCACTGGCGAACGCCCAAGCCTCCCGGACCGTCCCGTTCTCCGACCACCGCCCTTCCGACAGCGCCCGGCGCGGGTTCATCGCCCAACGCGAGCCGGGTACGGGCGACCCCGATTTCGCAATCGTCACCTCGTGACCCGGCGGGGGAACGCGTGCCCATGACAACCGCGGTGGGAGCGGCGCCGGCGTTCGAGGTCGGCGTCACATTCCATGCGATTCCAGCCCATGGCCCGCAGCTGGACTAGGCGATTGCGCGGCCGCGGCGTATCCCAGGACCTGGGCGCCGGGCTCGTGCACGGCCTGGTGAGCGTGCCGGATGGGTTGGCTGCGGGCATCCTCGCCGGGGTGAACCCGGTTGCGGGGCACTACGGCTATCTTTTCGGAACGGTCTCGGACACGGCGGTGCTGACCGCGGCCGGCGCGCAGAGTCGCCTCGCGAACCTCACCGCAGGGGCGGTCATGGGGGTCTCCATCCTCCTGTTCAGCGACTTGGTCGGCTACATCGCGAAACCATCGCTGGCAGCCTTGCTCGTGCTGATCGGCATCCGAATGTTCAAGCCCGACCGCCTGCTGATGATGTGGCGCAGTCGGCGGGTTCGGTCGTGGTGCTGCGTCTGCGCGGCACCCAAGACGTCAGGGCATCGGCCGTCAGGGCATCGACCGTCAGGGCATCGACCGTCAGGGCATCGACCGTCAGGGCATCGACCGTCAGGGCATCGACCAGGAACCGGTGCAGGCTTCCGCCACGGAATCGCACTCCCTCAGCAGCCGCCGCTTCTCGTCAGCCGAGAGCTCTGCGGTCGCGAGGGCGACCCGTACCGCGGCGACACGGTCCTGGATCGCCACGCCGTCAGGACCGGGCCCGACCACCCAGCTGAGTTCACGCAGCATCCGCACGGCGCGTTCCGCGGTTCTCGGATCATCCAGCGCATACCTGACCATTTGGCGCATCACCTGGTCCACGAGGTTCTCGAAGGTCGGATAGTTCAGAATCACCCGGGGCCGGGCCCGCTCGTCGACGTAGAGCTTGGGTCCGGTCTGGCGGGTGGCGAGGGTGCACAGAACGGCCGAGATGTGCCCGAGGGCGTGAACGGCCGTGGTCGGGTCGTTGATTCCCGGCGAGAGCGCCCGGCTGGCGACGTCGAGCAGCTGCTGGAGGCCGTAGCCGGCATCCCAGGTTGACGTTCGCTCGAACCCCTTCGACAGGCTCCCCGTGAGCCCGTCACTCAGATCGATCAGCCGCTGGCCGTCGAGGGCGCGCCCATCGGTGGCCCAGGCCCTCGCGAACGGCACTCCGGAAATGAGCGAATGGCCGGGCACGGCGTCGATGACGACGAAGGCGTCCGCCTTGACCGCGGCAGCACAGGCGGCTGTGGCATCGATGCCCAGCAGGAACCCGGAGACAGCGCTTTCGATCAGCACGGCCCCTGGCCCCGAACCGGCCAGATCGACCGCTCTGGCATCCTCGTCGCGGGGAAAGATCCGGTCGATGGTCTCGTCGGCCTCGTCATGGACATCCCGCATCATGGTCTCGACCCGGATCTGCGTTGCCAGGTGGGCCAAAAAGAACACCAGCGCGATGACGCTCGCCAGCGTCAGCCCGAACCCGACGGTGACGGCAATTCTCGGCACGAACCCCTCCCCCTCGCTCGTCTCCGCACGGATGCTCCGCAGCACCGTGAGCGCGAACACGAACGTCGCGAGGAAGAGTGCCAGCGTGTTGTGAACGAACGTGTCACGCGAGAAGGTGCGCAGCAGACGGGGCGAGAACTGGCTACTCGCGAGCTGCAGAGTCACCACCGTCAGCGAGAACGTGAGCGAGGTGACCGTGATCAAGGATCCGGCAATGGTTTGCATCACCGCCTGAGCGGCCTCGGGGCCACCACCGAACAGGAGGCCCGATAGCACGCCCGGCAGCTGATCCTGGAGCTGCCGGTCGAGGTAGGGCACAAAGTGGCCGAGAAGCACCGCTGCCAGGGTCGCCGCCAGAGGCACGGGCCAGAGCTGCGTACGCAGGGAATCCCTCAGGTTGCCGCCGCCGGTCTGCGGGCTCATGACCCGTTTCCCGGCTGGTCAGCGTGCCGATCGAGCCGGATCGAAGTGCGAATCATGCCCTGAACGATAGTGCCCCGCCCCGCAGTCAGGCTTGAACGAACCGCCGGTGTCCGGAATGGCGTCCCTGCACGGGGAGTCGGGCGGGGACACGTTCCGCCCTCGCCCCGAACGAATTCGACGGAGATTCTGCCACAATCGGCCGAAAATGCTCGAAAAAGCTCCTTTTTCCCCTAAATCTCCGTCGAA
Organism: Cryobacterium sp. TMT3-29-2; assembly: GCF_004564305.1. Lineage (NCBI taxonomy): Bacteria > Bacillati > Actinomycetota > Actinomycetes > Micrococcales > Microbacteriaceae > Cryobacterium > Cryobacterium sp. TMT3-29-2. The sequence goes on along the minus strand of NZ_SOGK01000047.1, from coordinate 485 downwards.
TTAGTTCAGCACCGGATCTCGATTCCAGTCGTGTGGTCTTCCTCCGCCGAGTGAGCGTTGCTTGCGTGCGCGGCGCGCGCGGCTTGCGTGCGCGGATCGCGCGCAGCTTGCGCCATCAGGTCACGGGTCTGATGTTGTGAGTGACAGGTGTCATTGAGGCTGGTCCAGGGTGGTCGAAACGGCCCGGTGAACTCCTCCCGCGCGGGTGGTCCCCGAGACAGAAGGCTCCGGTCCAATGATCGATTTCCTCAGGACACGATTGTATTGTTTTCGATGAAAATGATCCCTGAGTGTATTAACACTAGATAGTTTGTTCTACTTGAGCTAGACTCATCTTGTGACCAACCTCCTGGAACACCCCGCAGCGGATGCCGCGCCCGGCTCGTCCGCGGCGGCGTGGGCGGTCGCTGAGCTGCAGGCTCTCGCGGCGGGGCTCGCGGGGTCGCTGCGGTGTTCGGTGGTGGGCGGCTTCGATGACGATGGCT
>NZ_SOGK01000001.1:0-23884 GCF_004564305.1 Cryobacterium sp. TMT3-29-2 | reverse complement strand
GGGGGCACCTGCCGGGGCGCCACCAGGACGCTGGAAGCCGGGGCGTGCGCCGCCGGCACCGCCCGGAGCGCCACCGGGACGCTGGAAAGCACCGGGACGCTGACCGAAACCGGTCGGGCGGGGAGCCTGGCCCGGTCCACCCGGGCGGGGCGCGCCGGGGCGCGGAGCCGCGGGGCGAGGGATGTTGCTGGGCGAAGACGTGGACGGCGGGCGCTGGCCCATGCCCTGCGCGCTCGCGAACGGGTTGTTGCCCGGGCGCGGGCTCGGGGTCTTGCCCATGCCCTGGTTGCTGGCGAACGGGTTGTTGCCCGGGCGAGCTGCCGGCGGCTTCGGCACGGATGCACCGGGCTTGGCAGCACCTGAAGCGCCGCCCGCGGTCTTGGCGACCGGGGCATCCGTCGCCGGCGCAGTGTCGGCGACGACGGCGGCAGCGGCGGCCTTCTCCGCGGCAACGGCCTTCTCCGCGGCGGCGGCCTTCTCGGCGGCCTGAGCCTGACGTTCGGCAACCGTGAGCGGGGCGGACGGCATCGGCGGTGCGTCCGCGGCGGGAACAACCGCTGCGGGGACCTCGACGACGGGACGTGCGCCTGGCTTGACGGCCAGCTTGGCCGGGGACGGACGTGCACCGCCCGGCTTCGCGGCGGATCCAGCGGCGACGGGGGTGGCGCCGGCCGGGGAGGATGCAGTGGCGGCAGCGGCGGGAGCCGCGGTGCTGGAGCCATCGGCCGCAAGGGCGGCGCGCAAACGGCGAGCTACCGGTGGTTCAACGCTACTGGACGGTCCCTTGACGAACTCGCCCATCTCTTTCAATTTAGCAAGGGCTACCTTGCTGTCGACGCCGAGCTCGCTAGCGATCTCGTGTACGCGTGGTTTCGCAGCCACAATTCTCCTGTTCCGGGTCTGCACCCGGAAAGGGGCAGACCGTTAGTAACGGACGGGTCTCATTTCGAGCCGCTCATTAGTTATCCATAAGCCTGTTCAGCCTGTTCTCTAGTTGATTCGCGTCCAATGAACTGGTCACGTGAAGGGCACGCCCGAAAGCGTGTCGCCGCAGTGCGTCCTGGAAGCACGCGGTAGTGGGATGCAGCCACGCACCTCGCCCAGGCAGAGTGGCGGTTTCATCCACCACGAGTTCCGATTCTCGGGCTACAACCCTCAGAAGTGAGGATCGCGGAGCGCGCGAACGGCATCCAATGCACGTTCTAACGGGATCCATCGTACCCCCTATTCCGTGTCCTCCAGAATGCTGTCCGGCTGAATGTCGATTTTCGCACCCGTGAGCTTCGCCGCGAGACGGGCATTCTGGCCTTCCTTGCCGATCGCCAGCGACAGCTGGTAGTCGGGAACGAGGGCTCGGACGGCCTTGATCGACTCGTCGATCACGTAGGAGCTCGTGACCTTGGCCGGCGACAGCGCGCTGGCGACGAAGGTGGCAAGGTCGGGCGAGTAGTCGACGATGTCGATCTTCTCATTGTTGAGCTCCACGGTGACGGCGCGCACGCGCTGGCCGAGTTCGCCGATGCAGGCACCCTTGGCGTTGACTCCGGGCTCCGTAGCGCGAACGGCCATCTTGGTGCGGTGACCGGCCTCGCGGGCCAGGGAGACGATCTCCACGACACCGCTGGCAATCTCCGGCACCTCGAGGGCGAAGAGGCGACGCACCAGCGACGGGTGGGTGCGCGACACGGTGATCTGCGGTCCCTTGAGGCCTTTGCCGACGGCGGTGACATAGACGCGGATGCGCTGTCCGTGCACATAGCTCTCGCTCGGCACCTGCTCTTCGGGCGGCAGGATCGCTTCGATCGTGCCCAGGTCGACGTGGATCATGCGCGGGTTCGGACCCTGCTGGATGATCCCGGCGACGATCTCGCCCTCACGGCCCTTGAATTCGCCGAGCACGGCGTCATCGGCCAGGTCGCGCAGACGCTGGTTGATGACCTGCTTGGCCGCGAAGGCCGCGATGCGGCCGAAGTCGGTGGGGTTGTCGACGGCTTCGCCGACGACATTGCCCTCTTCATCGTGTTCGGGCACAAAAATGTCGACGTGGCCGGTCTTGCGGTCGAGTACGACGCGCGCTTCCGGCTCTTCCTCGACGGCCTGCTTCGTGCTGGCTTCACCCTGCTGGGTGTGCTTCACGTAGGCCGTCAGAATTGCTTGCTCAATAATCTGCACGAGTTCCTCGAAGGGAATCTCTTTCTCGCGCTCCAACTGCCGCAACACGCTGAGGTCGATGTCCATGGCCGGCCTCCTCTATTCAGATCTTGCCGCCGCGAAACTGCGCAGCGGGCTCGTCCTAGGGTAGCCGAATCCGTAGGGCCCCGTCACCCGGGCGAAGCCTGCCCCGCGCCGAAACCGACTCCCCCTCGACCGGGTGCGGCGGTACGCTGGGCGAATGGCCGCCGATTCCGTCTCAGACAACGCCCAGCAGGCTGCACGCACCGCCGAGGGCAGCCGCACCTTCCAGTTTCTGGCCCGCGCCGGGTATGCGGTGAACGGCCTGCTGCACGTCATGATCGGCGCCATCGCGATCGGCGTGGCCACGGGGGCGGGCGGCGGTTCGGCCGACCAGTCCGGCGCCCTCGGCCAGCTGGCCCGCACCACCGGCGGCGTTTTCGTGCTCTGGACCGTGGTGCTCGGCCTGACCTCCCTCGGCCTCTGGTACCTGGTGCAGGCCTTTCTCGAACCCGCGCGGGACCCGAAACGCAAGTGGGCCCGCCGCGCGGTCTTGATCGGCAAGGGCATCGTCTTCCTGTTCATCTCGGGGACGGCGTTCACCTTCGCGCGCGGGGCATCGGCGAGCTCGTCGGAGACTGCCAGCGACTCCACCGCGATACTGCTGTCGATTCCCGGCGGCGTCGTGCTGCTCTTCATCGCCGGACTGGCCGTCATCGCGATCGGCGCAGTCTTCGTCCACCGCGGCGCGAGCCACGGGTTCACCGACAGCATCACGGTGCCCGGTGGCCCGGCCGGCACGGTGGTGGTGATCCTCGGCACCGTGGGCTACATCGCGGAGGGCATCGCTCTGGCCGCCGTGGGCATCCTCTTCACCGTCGCCGCGTTCACGCTCGACCCGGAGAAGGCCACGGGCATGGACGGAGCGCTGAAGTCACTCGTGGCGCTGCCGTTCGGGGCTGCGATCCTGATGCTGGTCGGCGCCGGCCTGATCGCCTACGGCGTGTACTGCTTCGCCCGGGCCCGGCTCGCCCGCCTCTGACGTTCTCCGCACACCGGAGAGCGAGGCCGGGCAAGACGAGCAGCCTCGAACCAATTCGACGGAGATTTTCCGCCTAATGCCGTTTTCTTAGGCGTTTGCGGCCAATGCGGCCACAATCTCCGTCGAATTCATCAGAGGCAAAGGTCAAGCGGATCAGGCGAAGTTGGCGGCCAACTCGGCGACGGCCACCTGGGTGCGCTCCCCCGAGCGACGATCCCAGAGCTCGACGATGCCGTCGGCGGCGCCCCGCCCCACGATGACGATCACGGGGATGCCGATCAGTTCCGCGTCACCGAACTTCACGCCGGGCGATACCTTGCGGCGGTCGTCGTAGAGCACGTCGCGGTGGGTGCCCTCGAGCATGGCGACCACGGTCCCGGCGGTCTCGAACACGACCTCGTCGCGGCCGGTGGCGATCACGTGCACGTCGAACGGCGCGACCGCTGCAGGCCAGATCAGGCCCTTCGGGTCGTTGTTGAGTTCGGCGATGGTGGCGAGGATGCGGGTCACACCGATGCCGTAGGAACCCATCGTGACCGTGACGAGCTTGCCGTTCTCGTCGAGCACCTTGAGGCCGAGCGCCTCGGCGTACTTGCGGCCGAGCTGGAAGACGTGGCCGATCTCCATGCCTCGGGCCAGCTCCACCGGGCCGGAGCCGTCGGGCGCCGGGTCGCCGGCGCGCACTTCGGCGGCTTCGATGGTGCCGTCGACGGCGAAGTCCCGGCCGGCGACGAGCCCGAAGACGTGGCGGCCGGCTTCGTTCGCGCCGGTGATCCACTCGGTGCCCTCGACGACGCGGGGGTCGACGACGAAACGGATGCCGGTGGCCGACTGCTCGCCGAGCACCGCCCCGATTGCGGACCACGGTCCGATGTAGCCCTTGACCAGCCCGGGGAACTTGAGGAAGTCGGTTTCGTTCGCGGCCTCGACCTCGGCGGGGGCGACGGCCACCTCGACGCGCTTGAGGTCTACCTCGCGGTCGCCGGGGAGGGCGATCACGAGGAGCTCACGGGTGCCGTCGGGCTGGATGAGCGCCAGGACGACGTTCTTGAGGGTGTCCGCTGCAGTCCAGGCGCGGCCGTCGGGGCGCGGGTGGTCGCTGTTGGCGCGGTCGACCAGGGTTTGGATGGTTGGCGTGTCCGGGGTGTCCAGGACCTCGGCGGCCGGGAATCCGGCCCAGTCGATGGCGGGCGGGGCGACCGTGCGGAACGCCTCGATGTTGGCCGCGTAGCCGCCGGCCGAACGCACGAAGGTGTCTTCGCCGACGGGGGTGGGGTGCAGGAACTCTTCGCTCTTGGAGCCGCCCATCGCGCCGGCGTCCGCCTGCACGATGACGTATTCGAGGCCGAGCCGGGTGAAGATGCGCTCATAGGCGTCGCGTTGTGCCTGGTAGCTCGTGTCGAGGCCGGCATCCGTGTAGTCGAAGGAGTAGGCGTCCTTCATCGTGAATTCGCGGCCGCGCAGCAGCCCGCCGCGGGACCGGGCCTCGTCGCGGTACTTGTCCTGGATCTGGAAGATCGACAGGGGCAGGTCCTTGTAGGAGCTGTAGAGGTCCTTCACGAGGAGGGTGAAGACCTCTTCGTGGGTGGGGGCGAGGAGCATATCGCTGCCCTTACGGTCCTGGAGCCGGAAGAGCCCGTCACCGTATTCGTCCCAGCGGCCCGTGACCTCGTAGGGCTCGCGCGGTAGCAGGGCCGGGAAGTGCACCTCGAAGGCGCCGGCCGCGGCCATCTCCTCGCGCACGATCGTCTCGATCTTGGCCTTGACACGCAGGCCGATCGGCAGCCACGCGAAGATCCCAGGGGCCTGGCGGCGGATGTAGCCGGCGCGCACCAGCAGTCGGTGGCTGGTGACCTCGGCGTCCGAGGGATCTTCGCGGAGGGTACGGAGGAAGTAGTTGGACATACGAATAGGCACGCACCTACTTTACGGCGCGCGGGCTGACCCGACCGACCCGCGTCGTGCCGACGGATGCCGCGACCGCCCGGTTGCGGACATGACACCCTCGCGCGTGAAAAGAAGGGTTTTGTCCGCACCTCGCGGAGGGGGAACGGGAAGGAGGGGGAAGGAGGGGGAACGGGGGGGGTGATGTGCTACTGGGCGCCGACCGTCACGACGGGGGTGCCGAGGGAGTCCTCGCTCGGCGGCATCTCGGCGGCCATGCGGTTGGCCTCCTCGATCAGGGTCGCGACGATCTCCGACTCGGGCACGGTCTTGATGACCTCGCCGCGCACGAAGATCTGCCCCTTGCCGTTGCCCGACGCCACGCCGAGGTCGGCGTCGCGGGCCTCGCCCGGTCCGTTGACGACGCAGCCCATCACGGCGACGCGGAGCGGCACGGTCATACCCTCGAGTCCGTCGGTGACGTCGTTGGCGAGCTTGTACACATCGACCTGGGCGCGGCCGCAGCTCGGGCAGGACACAATCTCAAGCTTGCGCTCACGCAGGTTCAGCGACTGCAGGATCTGCAGGCCCACCTTGATCTCCTCGGCCGGGGGTGCGCTCAGAGACACCCGGATGGTGTCGCCGATGCCCTCCCCGAGCAGGATGCCGAACGCCGTTGCGCTCTTGATGGTGCCCTGAAACGACGGTCCGGCCTCGGTGACGCCGAGGTGCAGGGGCCAGTCGCCGCGTTCCGCGAGCAGGCGGTAGGCCTTGACCATGATCACCGGGTCGTTGTGCTTGACGGAGATCTTGAAGTCGTGGAAGTCGTGCTCCTCGAACAGGCTGGCTTCCCAGACGGCGCTCTCGACCAGGGCCTCCGGGGTGGCCTTGCCGTACTTCTGCAGCAGGCTCGGCTCGAGCGAGCCCGCGTTGACGCCGATGCGGAGGGAGACACCGGCGGCCTTGGCCGCGGCCGCGATCTTGCCGACCTGGTCGTCGAACTTGCGGATGTTGCCCGGGTTGACGCGCACGGCGGCGCAACCGGCGTCGATCGCGGCGAACACGTAGCTCGGCTGGAAGTGGATGTCCGCGATGACTGGGATCTGGCTCTTCGCCGCGATGATCGGCAGCACCTCGGCGTCGTCGCGGCTCGGCACGGCGACGCGCACGATATCGCAGCCGGATGCCGTCAGCTCGGCGATCTGCTGCAGGGTCGCGTTGATGTTCGTGGTCGGCGTCGTCGTCATCGACTGCACGCTCACGCGCGCGTCACCGCCGACAAGCACCTTGCCGACCTTGATCTGACGCGTCTTGCGACGCGGAGCGAGCACTTCAGGTACTTTGGGCATTCCCAGGTTGATTGCGGCCACGGCGATAGCTTACGCGCCGAGGCAGGACGAAATCTGAACGGATGCCGGGCGGGTCCGGGCAGGCCCGACCACCGCGACGACCACCGCGACGACCACCGCCGCACACGTCGTCACGACAACCCGATCGCCCCCGACTAAGGAGTCCCACCATGAACAACAGCGACGTCGTCATCCTCGCGGGCTCGCGCACTCCGCAGGGCCGGGTGAACGGACAGCTCTCCAGCCTCACCGCCGTGCAGCTGGGCAGCGCCGCCATCACCGGGGCGCTGGCCCGGGCCGGCGTGACGCCCAACCAGGTGCAGTTCGTGCTGATGGGCCAGGTCCTGCAGGCCGGCTGCGGGCAGAACCCGGCCCGGCAGAGCGCGATCGGGGCCGGCATCCCGTGGAACACGCCGGCGATGACCCTGAACAAGGTCTGCCTCTCGGGGCTGGCCGCCGTGATCGACGCGGCTCGGCTCATCCGTCTCGGTGAAGCGGATGTCGTCGTGGCGGGTGGGCAGGAATCCATGTCGAACGCCCCGCACCTGTTGCCCGGCTCGCGCACGGGCTGGGCCTACGGCAGCGTCACCATGCTCGACCACGCCGCCAGCGACGGACTCACGGATGCCTTTGACGGCCTCTCCATGGGCCTCTCCACCGAGCACGTCAACGGGCGTCTCGGCCTACGGCGTGCGGACCAGGACGCCATCGCGGCCGCCTCGCACCAGCGCGCCACGGCGGCCGCCGCGAACGGCATCTTCGACGACGAGATCACGCCGCTCAGCGTTCCGCAGAGAAAGGGCGAGCCGCTGCTGGTCGCCTCGGATGAGGGGGTGCGCGGCGACAGCACCACGGAGACGCTGGGCCGGCTGCGTCCGGCGTTCACCCTGGACGGCACCGTCACGGCCGGCAACTCGTCGCCGCTCAGCGACGGCGCCAGCGCGCTCGTGTTGTGCAGCCGCCGCTACGCCGAGGAACACGGACTGAGCTGGCTCGCCGTGGTAGAGGCCTCCGGCCAGGTCGCCGGACCCGACAATTCCCTGCACTCGCAGCCGGCGAACGCGATCCGATGGGCGCTGGCGCGCCAGGGCTGGGCGGCATCCGAGCTCGACCTGGTGGAGATCAACGAGGCCTTCGCCGCGGTGTCGCTCGAGTCGACCCGGGAGCTCGGCCTCTCCCCCGAGCAGGTCAACATCCACGGCGGGGCAATCGCCGTCGGGCATCCGATCGGGGCCTCTGGCGGCCGTCTCGCGCTGCACGCGGCGCTCGAGTTGGCCCGGCGCGGCAGCGGCAAGGCTGCCGTCGCCCTCTGCGGCGGCGGCGGCCAGGGTGAAGCGCTGCTGCTCTCCCGCTAGCGGGGAACCAGACGCCGAGAGTCGCCGTTCATGCCCAGACCACCCGGCGGAACGGCGACTCTCGGCACAAGCGGCGACTCTCGGCGTCTCCTCGGACGGGCTGGCGGGAAACGCCGCGGGTCAGCCGAAGATGTTGATCGGCTTGACGATGTCCGCGTAGATGAGCAGCAGGCTCATCCCGCCCAGCACCACCACGACGGCGAAGGTGAGCGGCATCAGCTTCGCCGTGTCGACGGGGCCCGGGTCGGGGCGCTTGAACAGTTTGGCGATCTGGCGGCGCAGCCCTTCCCACAGCGCGCCGGCGACGTGGCCGCCGTCGAGCGGCATCAGCGGCACCAGGTTGAACACGAACAGGGCCACGTTGAGCGAGGCCAGGAGCCCCAGCATGCTCGCGATCTTGCTGTTCACCGGGATGGCGTCGATGCTCGCGATCTCGCCGGCGACGCGGCCGACCCCGACCACGCTGATCGGGCCGTTCGGGTCGCGCTCCCCCGGTCCGAAGGCCGCGTTGGCGATGTCGATCATGCGCTGCGGCAGGTTCGCGATCATGTGCACGACGGCACCGATGTTCTCGCCCACCGCGGGCAGCACGGCTGTCGCGGGCTGCGGCACGAGCTCGCCCGCCGGGCCGATTCCGACGAAGCCGACCTCCTGGGTCATCGGTTCGCCGGCGGCATCTTCCTGGATCTCGCCGTCGGCATCCGTCACGTAGCGTTCGGTGAGTTTGGGGGTGATGCTCAGGGTCTGCTGCGTGCCGTCACGGTCGACGACGACGGCGAGCGGGATTCCCGGCGACTCGCGGATGATCTCGGTGGACTGGTCCCAGCTGTCGATGGGTGTGCCGTTCATGCTGACCAGTCGGTCGGCAGGCTGAAGGCCGGCCGCAGCGCCGGGTGCCTTCTCGTCGGTCGGTTCGCAGGTCTGCCGGGTGCTCGTGGCCGGCAGCACGCACTCGGACACGCTGCCGACGGTCGTGCTGACCTGGGCGGTGCCGAAGCCCATCAGGAGCACGGCGAAGAGCACGACCGCGATCACGAGGTTCATCGTGGGCCCGCCGAGCATGATGATGACGCGCTTGAAGACCGGCAGGCGGTAGAACGCGCGGTGGTCCTCGCCCTCTCCGATGGTGTCGGCGCTGGACTGGCGGGCTTCGTCGACCATGGTCGCCAGGGCGCCGGGCTTCTTTTCCGGTTCGCCCTCCTGCACCAGCTGGTTGAAGAAACCGGTGCTGGATGCCTGTACCTTGCCGCCCTTTTTGGCGGGCGGGAACATGCCGATCATGGCGATATAGCCGCCGAGCGGGATGGCCTTCACGCCGTATTCGGTCTCGCCCTTGCGACGGGACCACAGGGTGGGGCCGAAACCGATCATGTACTGGGTGACCTTGACGCCGAACAGTTTGGCGGGGAGCAGGTGGCCGATCTCGTGCAGCCCGATGGACAGGGCGAGGCCGACCACGACGATCAGAACGCCCAGAATATACAGCAGCACGGTTTCCACAGTCGTAGATTACCCACTCCACCCTGCAAGGGCGCTGGCCGTTCCCCCTGCAAGGTGTGGTTTGCTTGACTTTCGGTTCCACGAGGAGGTTCCCTCTGTCCACGCAACCCACCGTCGGCCCCATCGGCATCAGCCTCGCCGACCGTTTTCGGATCGACGCCCTGCTCGGAACGGGCGGGATGGCATCCGTCTACCGGGCCACCGACCTCTTTCTCGGGCGTACGGTCGCCGTGAAGCTGTTCCGTCTCGACACGGCCGACGACGCCGGGCCGGAGCGTCAGAGCGGCGAGGTCACGGTGCTCGCGAGCCTGAACCACTTCGCCTTGGTCACCCTGTTCGACGCCGGCACCGCCGTAATCGACGGCGTTTCGCGCACCTTCATCGTGATGGAGCTCGTCGACGGCACGGACCTGCGCAGCAGGATCGCCGACGGGGCCCTGAACCCCGACGAGGTGGCCTTCATGGGCGCCGACCTCGCCGAGGCCCTGCACTACGTGCACGCGCGGGGCATCATCCACCGCGACATCAAGCCGGCGAACGTGTTGCTCGCTCCGTCGGGCTTCCCCGGCCGCGCCATGCACGCCAAACTCGCCGACTTCGGTATCGCTCGCCTCTTCGACTCGACCCGCCTCACGGCGACCGGGTCTCTGCTCGGAACGGCCGGCTATCTCAGCCCCGAGCAGGCCCTCGGAAGCACGATCGGGCCGCCCAGCGACGTCTACTCGCTCGGGCTCGTGCTGCTCGAATGCCTCACCGGCGAGCGCGCCTTCACCGGCACGGCGATCGAGTCGGCGATGGCCAGGCTTCAGCGGGAGCCGCACATTCCGGCCGGGCTCGGCGAGGCCTGGGCCGCCGTGCTCGGCGGCATGACCACCCGCGAGCCGACCGATCGACTCAGCGCGGGCGAGGCGGCCGTGCAGCTGCGACGTCTGTCCAGCGGGGAGAGCACCGACGCTGGAACCGCGGTCACCGTGGCGATGGGCGCCCCGGCGGCCACCGAGCTGCTGGAACCCACCGCCGTTCTGGGAGCCACCGAAATTCTCGAGCCCACCGCCGTGATCGGCGCCGCAGGGGCCCTGGCACCCACCGAGGTTCTCGGCGCCGACGAAAACCTCGCACCCACCGCGGTGCTCGCCGCCCCCGGAAACCTCGCCCCCGCCGCCGGACTCGCCCCCACGAAGGTCATGACTGCCCCGCACGCGGGCGCGGATGCCGCGACCGAGTTCCTGACGCCGGCCGGCGCTCCGGCCCGCTCCCCCGGCAGCGCGGCCGAGCGGTCACCGGGCAGCACCCGCACCGATCGCACCTCCACGACCGCTCCCCCGTGGCGTCGGCCTCGGGTGCTCGTGGCGCTGGGAGTCCTCGTCGCCCTCATCATCCTGGCCGTCCTGGTCTTCACCCCTCGGGCAGTCGAACCGGCCGCGCCCGCCGCCACCTACCCGGCCGTCGACGGGTCTCTCGGCACCAATCTGAAGCAGCTCCAGGAAAGCGTGACGCCATGATGCCCCGAGCCCGCCTGACCATCGCGCTGGCCGCGGCCGTGCTCGTCGCGACCGCCCTGACCGGATGCGCGAGCACGCCTCCCGACCTGCAGCAGACCACCGCGGCCCTGTTGCAGGCCGGCGTGCAGAACGTCACGGCGGCCGCAGCGGCCGGCGACTTCGAGGCCGCCCAGGCCTCACTCGAGACCGTCCAGGCCGATCTGCTGACCGCGGCCGCGGCTGACGAAGTGAGCGCTGCCCGGGCGGCCGACATCCAGTCGGCCCTCAACCTCGTGTCGGCCGACCTGGTCGCGGCGATCGAGGCGAGCAAACCGGAGCCGACCGTGGCCCCGGCCCCGGCCCCGAGTGAGACGCCGACGTCCGTTGACAAGGGCGACGACAAGGACAACGGTAAGTGCAAGAAGAAGGACGAGTGCGACGACGACGGGGGCGACTGACTGACCTCATTCCCGTTCGCCGCGTCCCAGGAGGATTCATGCCCCAGCAGCTCGTCGTCGGCGCCGGCATGATCGGGCGCCCGCTCGCCGAGCGTCTGGCGGCGCGAGGCGACCAGGTCACCGTCGGTACCCGCTCCGGCGCGATGGTTCCCGGGGCCGAGTCGATGGTTTTGAATGCGAGCGACCCCCAGACGTTCACCCGGGCGGCAACCGGCATGTCGACGATCTTCCTGTGCATCAACCCGCGCTACACCGACTGGACCACCCAGTGGCCGCCGGTCATCGACGCGGCGCTTGTGGCGGCATCCGTCACCGGCGCCCGCCTCGTCTTGATGGGCAACCTCTACCCCTACGGGGCGCCGACCGGGCCGATGACCGAGCATTCGCCGGAGACGACCACGGAGACGAAGGGACTCGTGCGGAAGGATGTCTGGCACCGTGCGCGGGACGCCCACGATCGCGGTGAGATCCGGGCCGTCGAGGTGCGGGCGAGCGATTATTTCGGTCCGGGCGTCATCGGCACGGCGCACCTCGACGACCGGTTCTTCCGAGCCATCCTGGCGTCGAAGACCGCCCGGGTCGTGGGCCAGCCGGGGCGGGTGCACAGCTGGAGCTACCTGCCCGACATCGTGTCCACCCTGGTGGCGGCCGCCGACCACGCGGGCGAATGGGGCCGGCTCTGGCATGTGCCGAGCACGGCCGTCACCCGTGACGACATCGCCGCCCAGCTCAACCGCCGCTACGGAACGCACGGCACCGTGGCGGGCTACCCGCAGTGGTTGCTCAAGTCGCTCGGCACGCTGAACCCGATGATGCAGGAGATCTGGGCCTCGAGCTATCAGCTCAGGGTGCCGTTCCTCATCGATTCCGCCGAGTCGGAACGACTCCTCGGGGTCGCCGCGACCCCGTGGGCGGATGCCCTCGGCACGACCGCCGACAGCTACCGCGCGTCAGCCGACTCCGCCTGAGCCTGCCCAAGCCGGTTCGAGCCAGCCCGATCCGACGCTGAGTCGCAGCCGTGCCGACGCGGCCTGGACTCAGCGGGCGAGGAGCCTGTCCGCAGCGGCGCGGGCCCACGCCTCGGCGCCGGCGAGGGAATCGCGGGTGAGCGGGCCGTCCTGCTCGTGCCGTTCGACGACGCGCTGGATGGTGTCGACGATGTCGATGAAACCGATGGTGCCCGCGTGGAACGCCGCCACGGCCTGCTCGTTCGCCGCATTGAACACCGCGGGGTAGGTGCCGCCGGCGCGCCCGACCTGCTTGGCCAGGTCGACGGCGGGGAAGGCCGTCGTGTCGAGGGGTTCGAAGGTCCAGTTCTGCGGCACGGTCCAATCGATCGGGGCGCCGACTGCCGCGACGCGGTTCGGCCAGTCCAGCCCGAGCGAGATCGGCAGGCGCATGTCCGGCGGGGAGGCCTGGGCGATCGTCGAGCCGTCGATGAACTCGACCATGGAGTGCACCACGGACTGCGGGTGCACGACCACGTCGATGCGCTCGTACTCCACATCGAAGAGAAGGTGCGCCTCGATCACCTCCAGACCCTTGTTGACGAGGGTGGCCGAGTTGGTCGTGACGACGAGTCCCATGTCCCAGGTCGGGTGCGCGAGCGCCTCCGCCGGCGTGACGTCGGCGAGCTGACCGCGGCGGCGGCCACGGAAGGGGCCCCCGGATGCCGTCAACACCAGGCGCCGCACCTCGCCGGCCGTTCCCGCCCGCAGCGCCTGCGCGATGGCGGAATGCTCGGAGTCGACGGGCACGATCTGCCCCGGCGCCGCCAGCGACTTCACCAGGTCGCCGCCGACGATGAGCGATTCCTTGTTGGCCAGGGCGAGCGTGCGTCCGGCGCGCAGCGCGGCCAGGGTCGGTCCGAGACCCACCGAGCCGGTGATGCCGTTGAGCACGACGTCGGCGTCGACATCCCGCACGAGCTCCTCGGCTTCGTCGGCGCCGAGCGCCGTGTGCTCGACCTCGAACTCGGCGGCCTGGGTTTCGAGCATGGCCCGGTTGCTTCCGGCGGAGAGTCCGACCACCTCGAACCGGGTCGGGTTGGCCTTGATCACGTCCAGTGCCTGGGTTCCGATCGAGCCGGTCGACCCGAGAATTACAACTCGTCTGCGCATCCTGCAACTGTAGGTGGAGGCGCCGCCTTTCGTGCCTGGGCGGGCCGTGGCGGTAGGGTCCAAGGATGACCGGTTCCAAAGAAGATTCCCAGGATGCACCTCCCGTCGACCTGTCGGCAGAGGGATCGGAGCCCACGAAGCGCCCCGGATTCGTCTACTTCCTCGGTTACGGCATCATGGCTCCGGTCGCCCGGCTGGTCTTCCGCCCCACCATCACCGGCCGGGACAACATCCCCCGCATCGGCCGCGTCATCCTGGCCAGCAACCATCTGTCGTTCATCGACAGCATCGTCATTCCGCTGGTCGCACCCCGGCGCGTGCAGTTCCTGGCCAAGTCCACCTACTTCACCGGCACCGGGTTCAAGGGATTCGCCTCCCGCACCTTCTTCACCTCGATCGGAGCGGTCGGGGTCGAACGCGGGGCAGGGCAGGCCGCCCAGGACGCGCTCGACGCGGGCCGCAACATCCTCGAGTCCGACAGCGCCTTCGCGATCTACCCGGAGGGAACCCGGTCCCTCGACGGACGCCTGTACAAGGGGCGCACCGGCGTGGCGTGGCTCGCGCTCATCACAGGCGCCGTCGTGGTTCCGGTCGGGCTGATCGGCACCCAGGAGATCCAGCCGGTGGGAGCGAAATTCCCGCGGATCCGCAAGATCACGGTCGCCTTCGGCGAGCCCCTCGACCTGAGCCGCCATGGCTCAGCGGAATCGGGCAAGGCCCGGCGCGGCGCAACCGACGAGATCATGGCCGCGATCCACGCCCTGTCCCATCAGGAATTGGCCGGCAAGTACAACGAGTCGCCGCCCGCGGGCACGCTGCAGAAGCTCGCTGACCGGGTCTTCCCACGCGAACGCGTCTAGCCGGATACCAGCCGGCCGGGCCGGGCATCCGATGCCCGAAAACACCGTTGAAACGGGAGCGACCTAAGCTGGGGGCATGTCTGACAAGTATTCGGTATCTCAGGAGCGCAAGCTCGTCACCGCCCTTCCCGGCCCCAAGTCGGTCGAATTGCAGGAACGCCGCCTGCGCGCGGTGTCCCGCGGTGCGGGCACGCTGGCGAACATCTATATGGATCACGGAGCGGGAGCGATCCTCGTCGATGTCGACGGCAACCAGATCATCGACCTCGGCTGCGGCATCGGCGTGACTACCATCGGCCACGCGAACGACGAGGTGGCCGCGGCGGCCGCAGCGCAGGCCGCCAAGCTCACCCACACCCTGTTCACCGTCACACCGTATGAGAACTACGTGGCCGTCGCGGAGAAGCTCGCCGAGATCACCCCCGGGGACTTCGAGAAGCGCTCCATCCTGGTCAACACCGGCGCGGAAGCCGTCGAGAACGCCGTGAAGATCGCCCGCAAGTTCACCGGCCGCCGCGCCATCGTGGCGCTTGACCACGCGTTCCACGGTCGCACCAACCTGACCATGGCGATGACGTACCGCCCCTGGCCGGAGCGCGCCGGAATGGGCCCGTTTCCCGGCGAGATCTACAGCGTGCCGACCAGCTACCCCTACCGGGACGGCCTGACCGGTGAAGAGGCCGCCGAGAAGACCATCGACTACATCAACACCCACATCGGCGCCACCGAGATCGCGGCCTTCTTCATCGAACCGATCCAGGGCGATGGCGGCATCGTCATCCCCGCCCCCGGCTTCTTCAAGCGGCTGAGCGAGTTCTGCACGGAGAACGGCATCGTCTTCGTCTCCGATGAAATCCAGGCCGGCATCGCCCGCACCGGCGCGTGGTACGGCATCGAGCACCACGATGTGGTGCCGGACCTTGTCACCACGGCCAAGGGCATCGCCGGCGGGTTCCCGCTCGCTGCCGTCACCGGCCGCGCCGACATCATGGACTCCGTGCAGCCCGGCGGCATCGGCGGAACCTTCGGCGGCAACCCGGTGTCGACCGCGGCCGCTCTCGCCGTCTTCGACCTGATCGAGCGCGACAACCTGCTCGGCGAGGCGCAGCGCGTCGAGAAACTGCTCTGGGCGCGCATCGGCGACTGGCCGCAGCGGTTCTCGGTCGTGGGCGACGTGCGCGGCAAGGGCGCGATGTTCGGGGTGGAGCTCGTTCACCCGGGCACGACCACGCCGTACCCCGAGGCCCTCACCGCGATCATCAAGCACGCGACCACCAACGGCGTCATCGTGCTGGATGCCGGCAGCTGGGACTCCGTGCTGCGCATCATGCCGTCGGTCGTCATCTCCGAGGCGCTGATCGACGATGCCGCCTCCGTGATCGAGGAGACCCTCGCCGCGCTGTCCGGCCTGTAGTTCCTAGCACCCAGCTCCGCTCATCTGGGCGCGTGGCGGCCGGCCGGTGACCCTGGCCGGGCCGTTCGCGTCCCGGTGTCGAATCTGTCGAAACTCAGAACGGCTCCGGTTCGTCCGAATTCGGCTGCCGCACTTTCTTCTTCTCCTTGACCTCGGGCGCACGCCCGGCCGGCGGATGATCGTGGCCGGCGCACTGATGAACGTTCCCCCGGTCGGAGACGTCCACTTCAGCGTGCCGTCCGGCAGGAGTGCGTAGCTCCACCGCGTCTCGGACTTCAGCGCATGGTCGGCCGGACACGGATGCGCGAGATTGTCGTGCGCGATGATCCCCGTGAACTGCCAATGGACAACTTGATCAAACGCCCATTGTGGAGCAGGGGCGGGGTGCCCGTGGACGCCGGGCTCATCGCCAGCCGCGGTCATCCGTCACAAGGCCCAGCAACACGCATCCGTCGTCACGTAGCCGCGGAGATCTTCGTGAAACACCGGTTCCGGTGCCTGCCGAGCGGAGTGTTGCGGAATTCTCCGCGGTTAGCGACCATGACGGATACCCGAAGGGGGAACCTCCGAACGTCGGCGCACCGGGTCTCGACAAGCCCGACCACCGACAAGCTCGACCACCGACAGGCCCGACCACCGGCGGCTCGAACCGGCCGCGGCTCGAACCGGCGGGACGGGACGGGACGGTCAGCGGGCGACGGCCACCGTGACGGGCTCGTGCGCGACCGGGAAGTTCACGGATGCCGCGATGAAGCAGAGTCCGGCGGCCTCCGCGTGCAGAGACTGGGCGAGTTCGACCTGCCCGGGATCGGACACCGTGACGCGGGGTCGCAGAGTCACCTCGGTGAAGTGGCCACCGCCATCCGTCGTCTGGACCATCGCCCCGATCGCGTCGTCGGTGTAGGCGACGACCCGCACGCCGTGATTGACGGCGACGTGCAGGTAGCTCATCAGGTGGCACTCACTGAGCGCGGCCAGCAGCAGTTCCTCCGGATTCCAGCGGTCGGCGTCGCCGTGGAAGGCCGGATCGGCCGATGCGCGGATCGGCTCCTTGCCGTTCGCGCTGATCAGGTGATCCCGGCCGTAGTCCCGATAGCCGCTCGTGCCGGTGCCCCGGTTGCCCGTCCAGGCGATGTTCACGGCGTAGTGATGTGCACCGATCACGGTGCCTCCTTCGATTTGCAGGGCTCTGCGGGCCGATCCGCGGCCCACAATGGGCCGTTACGCGGCCAGGGAACCGATTGTCGCAGCTATTCGCTGCGCCTCCCGTCGCCCTGATCGGTAAACTGGTCACATCATGACTGACACGCTGACGCCCTCGACCACCCCGTCCACCTCCGCCGCCCCGGTTTACACGGTGCCGCAGGAACGAAAGATCGTGACCGCGATCCCGGGTCCGCGCTCGAAGGAACTCCAGCAGCGCAGGCTCGCCGTCGTCTCCGGCGGCGTCGCATCCGCTCTCCCCGTCTACATCAAGAAGGCGAACGGCGCCATCCTCGTCGACGTGGACGACAACCAGTTCATCGACCTGGGCGCCGGCATCGGTGTGACCACGATCGGCCACACCGACACCAGCGTCGTCGCGGCCGCCGTCGAGCAGACCCAGGACTTCATCCACACCCTCTTCACCATCACGCCCTACGAGGAATACGTGCGCGTCTGCGAGCTTCTCGCCGAGCACACCCCCGGCGATTTCGCGAAGAAGTCGGTGCTGATCAACTCGGGCGCCGAGGCCGTCGAGAACGGCGTCAAGATCGCCCGCAAGCACACCGGCCGCCGCGCCGTCGCCGTGCTCGACCACGCGTACCACGGCCGCACGGTGCTGACCATGGCCATGAACTACAAGGCCATGCCCTACGCGACCGGCTACGGCCCCCTCGCCAGCGACGTCTACCACGCCCCCAGCTCCTACCCGTATCACGACGGTCTGAGCGGGGCGGATGCCGCGGCGCGCACGATCGCCTACCTCGAGAAGGTCGTCGGCCCCACCGACCTGGCCTGCCTGGTCGTCGAGCCCATCCAGGGTGAGGGCGGCTTCATGGTCCCGGCCGAGGGCTACTTCAACGCCCTGCAGACCTGGTGCACCGCGAACGGCGTTGTCATGATCGCCGACGAGATCCAGAGCGGCATGGCCCGCACCGGCAAGTACTACGCCAGCGAGCACTTCGGCTGGACCCCTGACCTCGTGCTCACCGCCAAGGGCATCGCCGGCGGCATGCCGCTGGCCGCCGTCACCGGCCGCGCCGAGATCATGGATTCCTCGCAGCCCGGCGGCCTCGGCGGTACTTTCGGTGGAAACCCGGTCTCCTGTGCCGCGGCCATCGCGGTGTTCGAGTCGATCGAGCGTAACGACCTGCTCGCCGAGGGTGTGCGCATCGAGAACACCCTGCGTGCCGGCCTCGGCGCGCTCAAAGAGAAGCACGACATCATCGGCGAGATCCGCGGCCGTGGGGCCATGATCGCGATCGAGCTCGTGCAGCCGGGAACCGGTGACACGACCAAGGCGCCGAACGCGGCAGCCGTGTCGTCCATCGCCGCCTACGCCGCCCAGCAGGGAGTGCTGCTGCTCACCGCCGGAACCTACGGCAATGTGCTTCGGTTTCTGCCGAGCCTGGCCGTGAGCGACGCTCTCCTGAACGATGCCCTCTCGGTCATCGACGACGCCATCGCCGCGCTCTAAGCGCGTCGACACCGTGACAACGACATTCCAGCCGCCCATCAACGCCGGGCAGACGTTCACCGTGTCCGACGCGGTCGAACTGGCCGTGGTCGAGCGCAGCGGTTTCGTCGAATCGAGGCACGCGGGCAGCGCTGTCGTGCTCACCAGCGAGGGCGCGGTGCTCCGCGCCCTCGGCGACGTGAGCACCCCGATCTTTCCGCGGTCGTCGATGAAGCCCTTCCAGGCCATCGCCGTGATGGCCAGCGGGGTCACCCTGCGCGGCGAGGACGCGGCGATCGCCACGGCCAGCCACACTGGGACGCAGCGCCACGCCGACCTCGTGCGCGGGCTCCTCGCCCGCGCCGGCATCCCCGAGACGGCGCTCGCCTGCCCGGCAGCCTGGCCGGACGACTCCATCGCCCGCGACGCCCTGGTGCGACTGGGCGCCGGCAAGGCCCCGATCTACATGAACTGTTCGGGCAAGCACGCCGCGATGCTCGTGGCCTGCCAGCAGAACGGCTGGGCTCTGTCCGGATACCTGGAGCCGGAGCATCCGTTGCAGAAACGCATTCTCGACGTGGTCGAGCGCTTCACGGGTGAACGTCCGTCGGCGTCCGGCGTGGACGGATGCGGCGCACCGGTGCACGCGCTCTCCCTCACCGCCCTTGCCCGCGGCATCGCCCGCATCGCCACGTCCAAGTCGAACTCGCCGTTCGCGATCTACCGCGAGGCCGGTTTCCTCGGCGAGGCCCTGCGGCAGCACGGCTGGGTCATCGCCGGACCGGGCATGCCCGACACCGTCGTGATCGACCGCCTCGGCCTGTTCGTGAAGACGGGCGCGGAGGGCATCTGCGTGGCCTCCGCCCCGAACGGCACCACGGTCGCCCTCAAGGTGCTCGACGGCAGCCTGCGGGTCACCACCATCGTGGCCCTGCGCCTGCTGGCGGATGCCGGCGCGATCGCACACAGCGACATCGATGCGATCCTGCCCGAACTGCACCTCGCGGTGCAGGGCGGCGGGCTCCCGGTCGGCGAGATCCGCGCCAGCTTCGTGTAGCGGGGGCCGCGCGTCACCCCTGTTTCGCCAGCCGCTTCTCCTTGGCCGCCCGAGACACCTGGGCGGTGACCACGAGCACGAGGGCGAAGATGAACACCGCCGACGCGATCACGTTCGCCTCCGCGGGGATCCCCCGGGCTGCGGACACGTAGATGTACTTGGGGAACGTGGTGACGGCGCCGGAGTTGAAGTTGGTGATGATGAAGTCGTCGAAGCTCAGCGCGAAGGAGAGCAGCGCGGCCGCCAGGATGCCGGGCAGCAGCAGCGGGAAGGTGATCCGGGCGAACACTTGGGTGGCCGACCCGTAGAGGTCCCGGCCGGCCTCCTCGAGCGCGGGATCGAGGCTGGCGACCCGCGCCTTGACGGTCACCACCACGAAGCTGATGCAGAACATGGTGTGCGCCAGGATGATCGTGACCATGTCCTTCGGCACGCCCAGGGACAGGAACTGCGCGGCGAGGCCGGCGCCGAGCACAACCTCCGGCGTGGCCATCGGCAGGAACAACAGCAGGCTCGTCTGCGATCGGAACCGGAACCGGTACCGCACCAGGGCGATCGCGATCATCGTGCCGAGCGTGGTCGCGGCCACCGTGGCCACCACGCCGATCAGGACGCTGTTGCCGAACGCCTCGCACACGGCGCCGTTCTGCACCTGGCACACGTTGAGCCACTTGTCGAAGGTGAACCCGCGCCAGGTGATGTTGGATTTCAGAGAGTCGTTGAACGAGAACACGAAGGTGTAGACGATCGGGACCATCAGGAAGATGAGCGCCAGCACCGTGTAGAGCGGCAGAAGCAACTTGCCCAGGGAGAATTTCACAGCAGCTCCTCCGTGCCCGACCGTTTGACGTAGATGCTCACGATCACCAGGATCACCGACATCAGGATGATGGACAGCGCGGCCGCCGCCGGATAATTCTGCAGCACCAGGAAGTTAGCCTCGATCACGTTGCCGATCATCTGGGTGTCCGGCCCGCCGAGGAAGTCCCGGCTCGCATTGATGTAGTCGCCCGCCGCCGGGATGAAGGTCAGCAGCGTTCCGGCCACGATGCCGGGCATCGACAGCGGGATCGTGATCTTGCGGAACACGTCGAACGGACGCGCGTAGAGGTCGCTGCCGGCCTCGAGGTAACGCAGGTCGAGCCGTTCGAGCGTGGTGTACAGCGGCAGAGTCATGAACGGGATGAAGTTGTAGGTGAGCCCGAAAATGACGGCGAAAGCAGTGCCCGTGAAATGTGCATCCGGTGCCAGCAACGACAGAGCCTTGAGCGACGTGATCACGAACGACTCGTCCGACAAGAGTTGCTTCCAGGCCAAGGTGCGGAGCAGGAAGCTGATGAAAAACGGGGCGATCACCAGCACCAGCATGAGGCTCTGCAGCAGCGGCCACGGCCGAGCCTTCACGCCGATGAAGTAGGCCAGCGGGTAACTGAACACGAGGGCCAGCACGGTGGCGATCAGCGCGTATCCGAAGGAGCGCATGATGTGCGGCCAGTAGGCCGTGATCACGTCGACGTAGTTCTCCCAGCGGAACGCGTAGGAGTACTGGCCGACGTCGCCGAATTCCGACGGGGCCTGAAACGACGTCAGCAGCAGCGACACGAGCGGCGCCAGGAAGAACAGAACCAGGTAGAGGATGCCCGGCAGCAGCAGGAGCAGCGCGATCGGGCTCTTTCGGCGCGGCGCCGGTTCGGGCGCGGTGGTGCTGGTGGAGAAAGCCGCGAACGCCACCCTAGGCTCCCTCAAGCTCCGTGAGCAGGGAGGAGCGTTTCTGCGTCGCGATGCTCCGGGTGGTGTCGTCGGCCTCGAAACGGGGTTCCGCGGAGGCGTCGTCCTCGAGTCCGAAGCCGTGCTCGATGTTCCAGCTCAGCCAGACCTCGGAACCCTCGTGAGCAACGGGGCCGAACGCCATGTTCTGGGCGAAGACGATGAGGGTGCCGATGCCGGCGATCTCGACCAGGTACTGGGTGCTGACCCCGCTGAACGAGACGTCGATCACGCGGCCGGGACCCATCAGGTTGCGGGCGACGTCGCCGACGGGCTCGGTCACGTGGAGGGTCAGCTTCTCCGGGCGGACGCCGATGGTGACCTCGCCGATGTGCCGGTGCGCGCGTGCCGCCGGGACCACGACTTTCTGGCCGGCCACGTCCACCGAGATGGCCTCGCTCGTGCTGCCGACCACGGGGCCGGTGAACAGGTTCGACTGGCCGAGGAAATTGGCGACGAAAGCCGTGCGCGGCAGCTCGTAGAGTTCCTCGGGGGCACCCATCTGCTCGATCCGGCCCTTGTTCATCACCGCGACGGTGTCGGCCATGGTCATGGCCTCCTCCTGGTCGTGGGTGACGTGCAGGAAGGTGAGGCCGACCTCCTCCTGGATGGTCTTCAGCTCGAGCTGCATCTGGCGCCGCAGCTTCAGGTCGAGCGCGCCGAGCGGCTCGTCGAGCAGCAACAGGGCCGGCCGGTTCACGATCGCCCGGGCGAGGGCCACCCGCTGCTGCTGCCCACCGGAGAGCTGCTGCGGGCGGCGCGCGGCGAGGTGGTCCAGTTCCACCAGGCGGAGCGCCTCGTGGGCCTTGGCGACCGGGTCGTCGATGCGGCGGCGGCGAAGCCCGAAGGCGACGTTCTCCAGCACGGTCATGTGCGGGAAGAGGGCATAACTCTGGAACACCGTGTTGACCGGACGCTGGAAGGATTTCTGGTTCGTCACATCCGTGCCCCCGATCAGGATGCGACCGTTCGTCGGTTCCTCGAGGCCGGCCACCAGGCGCAGCGTCGTGGTCTTGCCGCAGCCCGACGGGCCGAGCAGGGCAAAGAAGGAGCCGGCGGGGATCTTCAGATCGAGGTGCTCGATGGCGGTGAAGCCCGGGAACCTCTTCTGGATGCCCACCAGCTCGAGGTCGGCCCCTGCGCTGGCGAATTCTCCGCTGTTCATCCCTACGAACCCAGCAGGATGCCCTGGAAGGCGGCATCGTACTTCTGCTCCTCCGCACCGGTCAGGGTGCGGAAGACGCGGGCCTTGGCCAGAGTCGCATCGTCCGGGAAGATCAGCTGGTTGTTCGCGAGCTCAGGGTCGATCGCCATCGCGGCCTCCTTGGCCCCGGCGACCGGGGTGATGTAGTTCACGTAGGCGGCAACCTCGGCGGCGACGGCCGGGTCGTAGTAGTAGTCGATGAGCTTCTCGACGTTCGCCTTGTGCGGGGAGCCGATCGGCACCAGGAAATTGTCGTTCCAGAGGGTTCCGCCCTTATCGGGCACCACGAACTCCCATTTGTCGCCGTTCTCCGCGTTCAGCTGAACGATGTCGCCGGACCAGACGATGGCGGCGAGGGTGTCTTCGTTGATGAGGTCTTCCT
Source organism: Cryobacterium sp. TMT3-29-2 (assembly GCF_004564305.1). Classification (NCBI taxonomy): domain Bacteria; kingdom Bacillati; phylum Actinomycetota; class Actinomycetes; order Micrococcales; family Microbacteriaceae; genus Cryobacterium; species Cryobacterium sp. TMT3-29-2. The sequence continues at coordinate 1,180 of NZ_SOGK01000001.1, read as the reverse complement.
TGTAGGCGTTGCCCTTGATGTTGCGCACCTGGCCGTCGGAAACCTGCTTCTCCAGCACGTCGATCGCGGCCATGTACTCGTCGTCGCCCCAGTCGCCGGAGATGTCCACGCCCATGTCGGACATGATCAGGCCCATGGTGTCGCGCATCTCGGACAGAACGCCGACCCGGCCCTTGAGGTCCGGGCCCCACAGGTCCTCGACCGACGCGAGGCCGTTCGGCAGCTTCTCCTTGTTCCAGCAGATGCCCGCGAACCCGCCCTGCCACGGCACGCTCATCTTGCGGCCGGGGTCGAAGCCCACGTCTTTCAGGGAGGGGAGAAGGTTCTTCAGGTTGGGGATGTTGGCCTGGTCGAGTTCCTGCGTGTAGCCGAACCGGATCCAGCGGCCGACCATCCAGTCGGTGAGGCAGACCGCGTCGGCGCCGATGTCCTGGCCGAGGGCGAGCTGATCCTTCACCTTGCCGTAGTACGTGTTGTTGTCGTCGACGGCCTCGGTGTACTCGACCTTGATCCCGGTCTCGGCCGTGAACGCATCCAGAGTGGGGTAGTTGCCGGCGTCGTCGACGTCGATGTAGAGCGCCCAGTTGTCCCAGCGCACAAGCTTGCTGCTGTCGGACTCGTCCGGGGCGGCGGTCGGCTTGGTGGCGCTGCCGGTCGAGCACGCGGCGAGCGCGAGGGCGGCGGCCCCGCCACTGGCTCCGGCGAGCAGGGTGCGGCGCCCCATCTGGGCGGCCCGGGCCTGACGGACGAGTTGGGCAATCATGGGATCTGCGGGCAACGGCCTGGGCTTCATGGTCGGATCTCCTTGCACTTCTCAGCGGATGAGCTCTCACAGCGTTCATGGCGAGTTGCTAGATACTCGCACAGGAGCGCCCCGTGCGCACCCAAGAGTGGCCGAATCGTTAATTTTTGCTCATGCCACGCACGAAATCCGCACTCCCTAGCGCCATTTTCATTCGAAATGAGCCGTTCGGCGGCTGTAGGATTTCGCTCAGGACAACGGGGTCCCCCGTTGAGGGTGTGAACCAATTCGACGGAGATTTTCGCCAGAATGGCGATTTACGGCCCCAACGCGCGATGTCAAGCTGACTGGAGTCACTTGGGTTAGTTTGTGGCGGTTTCGTCGGCGAGGTGATTGATCCCGACGAGGCTGGCTGGTGCGGGTGTTGTTGGTCGTTCA
>NZ_SOGK01000043.1:0-22473 GCF_004564305.1 Cryobacterium sp. TMT3-29-2 | reverse complement strand
GACGCGAGGCGCCCGCCGAGCCCGCCGCGCCCGCCGCCGGGACCGCTGCCGAGGCATCCGTCGCGGGAGGCGCCCCGGTCGCTCCGGTCGCCCCGGCGCGGAAGACCGTGCTCGACTACATCGACGAGCGCACGATCGTGCTCGACGTGGACGAGACGGACCGGGACGCGATGATCCGCACCCTGGCCGGCCTGATGGGCGCCACCGGGCGCGTGCAGGACGAAGCCGCGGTGGTCCGGGCTGCCTTCGACCGTGAGGAACACGGCACCACCGGCATCGGAGACGGCATCGCCATCCCGCACGCCAAGTCCGACGGTGTCACGTCCCCCGTGCTCGCCTTCGCCCGCAGCCGCACCGGCATCGACTGGAAATTGGCCGACGGGTCGAAGGCGACGCTCATTTTCATGATCGCCGTTCCCGCGGCCGCGGCCGGCACCGAGCACCTCAAGGTGCTGGCCCAGCTCTCCCGCGCCCTGATGAAGCCGGCCTTCCGGGCCGCGATCCAGGCCGCGGAGACCCCGGCCGACGTGCTCGAGGCGCTCGCTGTGCAGGTCGGCGCTCGGACGGGTGAGCCGACGCCGGTGTAGCACCGAGCTCGCCCGACCCCGACGGATGCCGTCGGCCGCATCTGCAGCCGGCGGCATCCGTGTGCGTGGGACGGTTCGCAGGACAGGCCGGGCGCAGGCACACCGGCGGCCAGCCCGTAAAGGCGGAGATTCTCGCGCCACGCCGATCGCGGCGCCCTGGGGTGACCCAGTGTTTCCGAAGAATCTCCGGCTTTAGCGCTGCGGCCGGACCGGTCAGCGCGAGGCGGCCGCCCCGGGAGCTCCGTCGACGAGCAGCCGGGTGTGCGGCCCGAGGCCGAGGCGCTGCGCCACCGCGAGGTCGGCGGCGGTGTCCACGTCGTGACGGATCGAGACGGATGCCGGCAGCCCGAGCGGCACATGCCCGGCGGCCTCATGGGCGGCCCGGGACCCCACCCCGAAACGAGGTTCGATCGGGATTCCGGCGAGCGCGAGCAGGGTCGTGGTGCCGGCTCCGGCGGCATCGGGCACGAGACTGCGCTCCTTCCCGGCGGCGAGGCGCAGGGTGTGCTCGACATCCGCGGGCGTCAGCGCCGGCAGGTCGCCGGTCAGCACGGCCAGGTTCGCCTGCGGAAACGCCGCGCGGGCGACCAGCAGACCCTGCCGGATGGCCGCGTTCAGTGGATCGGTCGGCGCTGCCGAGGCGCGCACCGGGTCCTCGCGCACGATGTCGGCCCCGAGATCGGCGAGCCGGACCGCGAGTTCGCCGTCACCGGTGACCACCAGAACCCGGTCGATGCCGCGCGCCGAGAGCAGAGCACCGACCGTGTCGAGCGCGAACGCATCCGCCAGCCCGGCCCGATCGGGCCGCTCGCCCAGCCGGCTCTTCGCCCCGGGGTTTCCCTTCACCGGCACGATCGCGACCCAGCTCATGGAGTGGCGGATGCCGCGGCCAGCCCCGCCGCGTACCCGTCGGCAAAACCCTCCGCGTGCGCCTCGGCGCTCCCCAGCCGGAACATGTCGTTCTCGCTCGGCCGCAGCAGCCGGGTCGCGCCGCGCGCGTCCACAGTGCCACCCGCAACCACAGAGCCGCGCGCAACCACAGAGCCGCGCGCGTCCACCTCGTCGAGCTCGCCCACGAGGCGCCCGAGCCCGCGCAGCACGGCCACGGGGTGGCCGCTGGTCTTGCCCTTCACGAGGTCGGCCGCGCCGGCGATCTCGTCTGCCACGGCGGCGACGGTGACGTCCAGGCGGCGGCCGAACGCGTCATCCGTGCCCCGCAGGTCGTCGAGCACGGCCACGCCGGCCGCGCCGATCGCGATGTCGGTCTGGCCTTCCCGCCAGGGGCGGCCGGCGGTGTCGGTGATGATCAGGCCGAGGCGCAGCCCGGTGCTCGTGCGCAGGGCCTGGCAGAGCGCGCGGGCGGAGGCGTCCGGGTCGACCGGCAGCAGCAGCACGGTGCCGTCGGGGGTGTTGCTCGCGTCGACGCCGGCCGCGGCCATCACGAGCCCCTGCCGGTTCTCGACGATGCGGGTGACCCCGCCCGGGAACGCGCGGGTCGCCACCACCCGCACGGTCTCGTCGGTGATCGCCTGCTCGCGGTCGGCGGCCGCGACCTGCCGGCCCTCGGCCTTGGACACGATCTTGCTGGTCACCGCGAGGATGTCCCCGTGCTCGAGCCGCGCGCCGGCCGCTCCCGCGATAAGCACGGCCAGGTCGTCGCCGGCCCCGACCTCACCGATGCCCTCGAGCACGAAGACGCTCAGCGCGTCGTCAGGCAGAGGCGCGGGAACCTGATCGGTCACGGCTAGCGCTTGAGCTTCGGCAGCACGTCGCGGCCGAACACGTCGATCCACTGGCGCTGGTTGCGGCCCACATTGTGCAGGTAGATGCGGTCGAAGCCGAGGTCGACGAACTTCTGGATGTACGCACGGTGGTCGTCGGGGTCGGCCGAGATGATCATGCGACCCTCGAAGTCCTCGGGGCGCACGAGCTTGGCGATCTGCTCGAATTCGAACGGTGAACGGATGTCCGCCTTCGGGAATTTCATTCCGCCGTTCGGCCACTCGACCAGCGCGTTCCGCATGGCCTCCTCGTCGGTCTCGGCCCAGCTCATGTGCAGCTGCAGCACCTTGGGCATCGTCGCCGGGTCCTTGCCGGCATCGCGGGCGCCGTCGTCGAACTTGCCGAACAGCATCGAGATCTTCTCCAGCGGGGCGCCGACCGTGATCAGGCCGTCGGCGTGCCGCCCGGCGCGCTTGGCGGTGACCGGGCCAGCAGTGGCGACGAGGATCTCCGGTGCCACCTCGGGCATGGTCCAGAGCCGGGTCGACTCGAGCTTGTAGAACTGGCCGGAGTGCTTGACGTCCTTGCCGGCGATCGACGCCGTGAACAGCTTCGAGATGATCTCGATGGCCTCGAACATGCGGTTGATCCGCTCGGGGGCTTCCGGCCAGTACTCGCCCACGATGTGTTCGTTGAGCGCTTCGCCGGAGCCGAGGCCGAGCCAGTGCCGACCGGGGTACATCGAGGCGAGGGTCGCCGAGGCCTGCGCCACCATGGCCGGGTGCCACCGGAACGTGGGCGCGGTGACGCCGGGGCCGAGATCGCCCTTCGTGCGCTCACCGATCGCGGCGAGCACGCTCCAGACGAAGGAGGACTCACCCTGGGCGGGCACCCACGGCTGGAAGTGGTCGGCCGCCATCACCCCGGTGAACCCGTGCTCCTCGGCGTAGGCCGAGAGGGCCACCGCTTCCGCGGGGGCGAACTGCTCCAGCATCGCCGCATAGCCGATCTGCAAATCCGTCATGGGTACCGCCCTGCCTTCTCGTCGTTGGCCCCAATCCTGTCACTTCCGCCTCCAAGAATTCCCGCTCCCCCTCCCGGGACCCCCGGCATCCGTCGCCGGGCATCCGTCAAATAGGCTGGGCGCATGCGCATCGCCACCTGGAACGTCAACTCCATCCGTGCACGAGTCGGCCGAGTCGTCGACTGGATGGTGCGCGAGGACATCGACGTGCTCGCCATGCAGGAGATCAAGTGCAAGCCCGAGCAGTTCCCTGCGCAGGCGTTCGAGGACGCCGGCTACGAGCTCGCCATCCACGGCATCAGCCAGTGGAACGGCGTGGCGTTCGCGAGCCGCCACGAGATGACGGATGTCGAAACCGGCTTCCCCGGCATGCCCGGCTTCCTGAAGGGTCAGGAGGGTCCCGGCCTGCCGCTCGAGGCCCGGGCGCTCGGCGTCACGGTGGAGGACCTGCGGTTGTGGAGCCTGTACGTCCCGAACGGACGCGCTCTGGGCGACCCGCACCTCGCCTACAAGCTGGACTGGCTCGAGCGCCTGCGCGCGCACGCCCACGACGAACTGGCCCGCGACCCGCAGCTGGCCCTCGCACTGATGGGCGATTGGAACGTGGCCCCGTTCGACACCGACATGGGCGATCCGAGCTTCGTTCCCGGCCAATCGACCCACATCTCCGAGCCCGAGCGGGCCGCGTTCCACGCCTTCGAGGCGGAGGGGATCCTCGATGTCGTGCGCCCGCTGGCGCCGGAGGGCTTCACCTTCTGGGACTACAAGCAGCTGCGATTCCCCCGCAACGAGGGCCTGCGGATCGACTTCGTCCTCGGCTCCCCCGCGTTCGCCGATCTGGTGACCGCTGCGAGCATCCACCGCAATGAGCGCAAGGGCGATGCCCCGAGCGACCACGTGCCCGTGGTCGTGGAGCTGGCCCTCGAGGGCGAGGACGACGACCGCCCGATGATCTTCTAGCCGTCCTCGGTTGCACCCGGCCGGCGGAGCGCAACGAGCGGAGCGCAACGAGCCGGAAACGAGACGGCAACGGCGCGAGCGAGTGCGGCGGCGATACTTGCACAATGTCTTCCGCACCCACAGGGAAAGCCACGGGAACGCCTCAAGCGCTCCCCGCGACCTCCGTCACCGTTTCCGTCACCCGTCGCGTCGAGCCGACCCGAATCCCTGAGGCCACCCGCTGGGCTCAACGGGGCATGGACCTGGCCAGCGACTTCCCGGGCTTCCTCGGCTCGGGCTGGGTGCGCGCCACCGCCGATTCCCTCAGCTGGCACATGCTCTACCGATTCGCGAACTCCGACCTGCTGGACGCCTGGGAGGGCTCCGAGGAGCGGGCGCACTGGCTGATCGACGGCCATGACCTCATCCTCGATGCCCGCGTGGAGAAGCGCACGGGCATCGAGGGCTGGTTCGACGCCCCGGTGTCCGACGACGACGACATCGACGCCCCGCCATCGTTCCAGGTGCCGCGCTGGAAGCAGGCCGTGAGCATCGGCCTGGGTTTCTTCCCCTCGAATCTGGCCTTCACCCTGCTCGCGACCTGGCTCATCCCGGGGTGGCATGACGTGGACATCCTGCCCAAGATCCTGATCACGACGTTCGTCATGGCGCCGGCCATGACCTTCCTCGTCATGCCCCAGATCACCCGGATGCTGCGTCCCTGGCTGCAGCGACGGCCCGCGGCGCCCCGTTAAGGGGGTCCCTCTTTGTCTGTGATACTTATCCCCTGCACCGCCCGCACTCCGGGCATCCGAATGCCGCACCCCGGGCATCCGAATAAAGGAATCCAATGACGGATCAGACTTTCCAGCTAGTGGCGATTACCCTGTACCTCGCCGCCATGATCGCGATCGGCTGGTTCGCCTTCCGGCAGACCAAGGATCTCGACGACTACATGCTGGCGGGCCGCGGCCTGACACCCGCCACTGCGGCGCTGAGCGCCGGCGCTTCGGACATGTCCGGCTGGCTCCTGCTGGGCCTCCCCGGCGCCATCTACGTGTCCGGCCTGGTGGAGGCGTGGATCGCCATCGGCTTGACCATCGGCGCCTGGCTGAACTGGAAGTTCGTGGCCCCGCGACTGCGTTCGTACACCCACGTCGCCAACAACTCGATCACCATCCCGAGCTTCTTCGAGAACCGGCTCAGGGACAAGTCACGCCTGCTCCGCTCGGTCTCCGGCGTGATCATCCTCGTGTTCTTCACGTTCTACGTCTCCTCCGGCATGGTCGCCGGCGGCGTATTCTTCGAGAACTCCTTCGGCTCCACCTTCCTGGTCGGGATGCTGATCGTCGCCGGGGTCACCCTGCTCTACACGCTGTTCGGCGGGTTCCTCGGCGCCACCCTCACTGACGTGGCCCAGGGCATCCTGATGCTCGTCGCGCTCATCGTCGTCCCAGTGGTGGCCCTCAACGCCACCGGCGGTTTCACCGCCACCCTCGACTCCCTTCGCGAGGTCAACCCCGACCTGCTCTCACTGACCGCCGGCGGATCCGTTTTGGGCGTCATCTCCGCCGCAGCCTGGGGCCTCGGCTACGTCGGCCAGCCGCATATCATCGTGCGTTTCATGGCCTTGCGCACGGCCCAGGACGCCAAGGCCGGCCGCCGGATCGGCATCGGCTGGATGATCCTCACCGCACTCGGGGCCATCGCCACCGGACTGATCGGCATCGCCTACTTCCAGCAGAACCCCAACGTGACTCTGTCGAACCCGGAAACGGTCTTCCTGCTGCTGTCGCAGATTCTGTTCCACCCGTTCGTTGCCGGCCTGGTACTGGCCGCCGTACTCGCCGCCATCATGAGCACTATCTCGTCGCAGCTGATCGTCTGCTCCTCGGCGCTGGTCGAGGATCTGTACAAGATCGTGGGCAAGAAGGACGCGTCCCCGAAGCAGCTGATCATGCTCGGACGTCTCGGCGTGCTGCTCGTCGCGCTCGTCGCCGGACTGATCGCACTGAACCGCGATGCGACCATCCTCGAGCTGGTCGGGTTCGCCTGGGCCGGTTTTGGTGCTGCGTTCGGCCCGGTGGTCATTCTCTCCTTGTACTGGAGGAAGCTCTCCACCTGGGGCGCACTGGCCTCCATGGTCACCGGCGCGGTCGTCGTCTTCGCGTGGGGCAACTCCCCGCTGAGCGCCACCATGTACGAGATCGTCCCGGGTTTCATCGCCAGCCTGCTGGTTGCCGTGGCCGTCTCGCTGGCCACCTACAAGGCGTCCGCCGAGATCGACGCCGAATTCGATCTCGCCGTGGCACAGGCCCACGACGACTACGTGGCGCCCGCGGTGCCCACGGTCTCCGCGGCCGCGGCGACCGGGGCAGCACGCACCCAGTAGCGCCCCAGCATCAGGGGGCATCAGGGGCATCAGCGGGGCGGTTTGGACATCCCGAACTCGTTCACCGGATGCCCTGGGGGCTCGGGTTTGTGTTCTGCCGGGCAGTTCAGAATCGCGTTCGGGGTGGAGTGATCGATGCTGTGCTCGGCCATCGGCCTGCCGCACACCGGACATACCGCCTCACCGATTCTCGTCACGACCGCATCGTACGGCCCCACATTCGCCGGGCCCATCGCGCGCACCAGCTTGCCGTTCATCCGGTCGATGAAGTGCACGTATCGGGCGCCCAGGCCGTGCCCGTGGGCACCAGTGTCCTCTTTCATGTCGACAGGGTAACCCCCTGTCGCACCCGGGAACAGGCGCGCCGCCCAGCAGTTCGAGCGGCGCCATCACCGCGGCCGGCACGACGATTCCCGTCGCCGCGACGAGGGCCCCGGCGACCACCGGCATTTTCCCAGCCTCGGTCGCAGATCGGCCGGTAGTCTAGCTGGCCTAATGGACCCTGATAAACCTTCGCCCATCCAGCCGCACCTCGACATCCCGCCTGTGAATCCGAGAGGGTCACATGCTGTTTGAGTGGGCGATGGTGGGGGTCGGACTTCTCCTCACCGTTGGAACGGGCATCTTCGTCGCCGCCGAGTTCTCCCTGGTCACCCTGAACCGTAACGAGCTCGAGGCCCGCCGCGAACGCGGCGAGAAGCGCCTCGGCCCGACCATCAAGGCCCTGAAGATCACCTCCACGCACCTGTCCAGCGCGCAACTCGGCATCACGCTGACCACGCTGCTGACCGGGTTCACCTTCGAGCCCGCGATCAGCACGCTGCTGGCCGGGCCGCTCACCGGCGCCGGCGTGCCCGAGGGCCTCGTGCCCGTGCTCGGCACCATCATCGCGATCTCTGTGGCCACCCTGTTCTCCATGGTGATCGGCGAGCTCGTGCCGAAGAACTTCGCCCTGGCCGTGCCGCTGGCCACCGCCAAGATCGTGGTGCCCCCGCAGGCCGTGTTCACCGCCGTGTTCAAGCCCGTCATCCTGCTCTTCAACAACACCGCCAACGCCCTGATCCGCCTGGTCGGCATCGAGCCGAAGGAGGAGCTCTCGGGTGCCCGCAGCGCCGAGGAACTCAGCTTCCTCGTGCGCCGGTCGGCACTCGAGGGTGTGCTCGACAACGACCACGCTGCCATGCTGCACCGCACCCTGCGGTTCGCCGACCACTCCGCCGCCGACGTGATGACCCCTCGGGTACGGATGTCGTCGGTCAAGGTCACAGACACCGCTGCGAGCATCGTGGCCCTGTCCACGGCCACCGGCTATTCCCGTTTTCCCGTGATCGACAGGGATTCCGACGACATCGTCGGGGTGCTGCACGTCAAGGCGGCCTTCGCGGTCGCACTGGACCGGCGCGACCGGGTCACCGCCGACGACCTGAAGGTGGAAGCACTGCGCGTGCCCGAGTCGATGGCCGTCGACACGCTCCTCGGGATGCTGCGCAAGCAGGGCTTCCAGATCGCGGTCGTCGCGGACGAATACGGCGGAACGGCCGGCATCGTCACCCTCGAGGACCTGGTCGAGGAACTCGTGGGCGAGTTGGAAGACGAGCACGACCGGGCCCGTGCCGGCGTCATCCGTTCGGGCCGTTCGGTCACGTTCGACGCCGATTGGCGGCCGGACGAACTTTTCGACCGGGTCGGCGTGACCGTGCCCGAGGACGGTGACTACGACACGGTCGGCGGTTTCATCGCCGACCAGCTCGACCGCATTCCGGAGCTCGGCGACGAGGTCCCCGTCGACGGCGGCATCCTCCGCATCGAACGGGTCGACGGCGTGCGCGTCCAGCGCCTGCGCTACACCCCGTCGGACCCGGAGCATGACCCGAGACTGGCCACCCCGCACGACCGAATCGGCACCCGAATCCAGAAGGACCTGATCCATGAGTGAGTACTGGCCGGGCCTGATCTGGCTCGTCGTGCTGTTGATCGTCAACGCGTTCTTCGTAGGGGCCGAGTTCGCCGTGATCTCGGCCCGCCGGTCGCAGATCGAGCCACTGGCCGCGCGCGGCAGCAAGGCCGCAAAGACCACCCTCTGGGCGATGGAACACGCCACCCTGATGCTGGCGACCAGCCAGCTGGGCATCACCGTGTGTTCGCTGCTCATCCTGAACGTCTCCGAGCCGGCCATCCACCACCTTCTCGAGATCCCGCTGGGCCTGACCGGGCTCTCCGCGGGTGCGATCAGCCTGATCGCGTTCGGAATCGCGCTCGCGCTGGTGACCTTCCTGCACGTGGTGTTCGGCGAGATGGTTCCCAAGAACATCTCCTTCTCCGTGCCCGACCGCGCCGCGCTCCTCCTGGCGCCGCCGCTCGTGCTCGTGGCCCGCATCTTCAGCCCGGTGATCGTCAGCCTCAACTGGCTGGCGAACGGGGTTCTGCGCCTGTTCAAGGTGCAGCCGAAGAACGAGGCGACCAGCGCGTTCACCCTCGACGAGGTGGCCGGCATCGTGGAGCAGTCCACCCGTGAGGGCCTGCTGTCGGATGCCTCAGGCACCCTCTCCGCCGCGTTCGAGTTCACCTCGAAGCGAGTCTCCGACGTGGAGGTGCCGATCGGCGACATGGTCTGCCTGCCGGCGTCCGCGTCGCCCGCCGACATCCAGCGGGCGGTCGCCCGCCACGGGTACTCGCGCTACATCCTCACCGACGATGACGGTGAGCCGTCCGGCTACCTGCACCTCAAGGACGTGATGGACCTCACCTCCGGGAGCAGGTTCACGGAGCCGGTACCGGCCAAGCGCATCCGTCGCCTGGCGTCCGTGTTCCGGGGCAGCGAACTCGAGGACGCCCTGGCGTCGATGCGTCGCCTCGGCGCGCACGTGGCCACGTCGTTCGACGCCGACGGGGTGGCCACGGGCGTGCTGTTCCTCGAGGACATCATCGAGGAACTCGTCGGCCAGGTCGACGACGCCACCACGGTGTAGGTGACGGCCGGGGCGCCGAGTTTCACCCGATTTCTGGTGCATCCGGAGACGGGGGCTGTCGGTGGGCCGGGATCGGTACGCGGTGCCGGAGGACCTGAAACGGTTCCTTTGGGTGCGGGACAAGACCTGCCGGTTCCCGGGCTGCAACAACCGGCCACGGTCATCCGCTCGGCGTCGACCAACGCGACGACCGAAGCGACGGCCAAAGCGACGCCGAGCCCGCCGCCCCCGGAGTCCGACTCGGAAGGTGCAGCCGAGGCCGCGCCGTTCTGAGGCTAGTCGGTGTCTCGCAGGGTCTCGAGTCCGTCGAGCATGAGGTCGAGCCCGACCAGGAACTCGTCCCCGTAAAAGTATCCGGGCTTCAACACGTGGTCTGCCATGAGCTCGGCCAGGTACGGGTACTCGCTTGTGGGCAGCTGCGCCAGCATGACCGCGGCCATCGCTGCCGTTTCTTCCGGCGTGGTGAAGGGCAGACTCTTCTCCTGCATCGCGAACCCGTAGATATAGCTGTCGACAGCCGAGAACGCGTGGGCCGTCTTCTCAACCGAGAAACCGCCGTTGCGGAAGGTTCCGATCACCCGGTCGTGGTGCCGGAGGGTGGCCGGTCCCGGGTTGGTTCCGGAGTCACGCACAGTTGTCGCCCATGAATGACGGGCGAGGGCCTCCCGGAATGAGATCGACCGCTTTCGGATGGCCGGCTTCCACTCGTCGCTGTGTGACGGCAATGCGATCTCGCCGAAGATCGCATCAGCCATGGCGTCGATGAGGTCATCCTTGTTGGCCACATGGTTATAGATCGACATGGCCTCAACGTTCAGGTCTTCACCCAGACGCCGCATGGTGAGGCCCTCGAGCCCCCCAGCGTCGGCGAGACGCACGGCGGCCGCGATCACCCGCTCACGGTTCAACCGAACTCGGGGTGAGGGCCCTGCTTCCCGTGGTGCTGCCAAGTTTCTCTCCTGCACTCGTCTCCGTTGACAAACCTTACCACGTACGTATAACTTACTTACATTATAAACATACGCCGTAAGTTTTCTCCGACATCGTAAGGACCCGAGCTATGACCACTCAACTTCGCCCCTCGCCCCCCGCCCCGGCACAGGCGTTCACCCTCAACCCCTCCCGCTGGTCCCAGCGAACCGGAGCCCTCCTGGCGGGCACCGCCATCACGGCCATGGTGTTCCTCTCGGTCTTCGGCTATTTCATCGCCATCAACGGCCTTGTGACCGTCGGTGATGAGGCGAAGACGACCGCCGCGATCTCCGCCTCGCCGGGACTGTGGCTCGCCGGGATCGGCGCATTGTGTGTCGTAGCCGTGCTGGACATTGTCGCCGCCGCCGGTACCTACGCGCTCTTCAAGCCCGTCAACAACGCTCTCTCCGTTGTTGCCGGGCTGACGAGGACCGCTTACGCCGTGTGGTTGATGGTCGCGCTCAGCCGACTCCTGCTCGCGTTCACCACCCTCGACACCCCCGACGCGGCGCTGGCCGACATCGACTCGTTCTCGTCGATCTGGAACACCGCCCTGGGCCTGTTCGGGGTGCATCTCCTCCTGATCGCCTACCTGGCGATCCGCTCCGGCTTCATGCCGAAGATCTTCGGAATCCTGATCGGCATCGCCGGAATCGGTTACATTGCCGACCTCATCGGCCTGGTCGTCCTCCCCGGCTTCACCCCGACCTTCGGCCTGTTCGGGTTCGTCGGCGAGACCGCCATGATCTTCTGGCTGCTCATCGGGGGCCGGCGTCTCCCGCGGTTCTGACCACCCCCGACCTCGCCCCGAACCGTGCCCCGCTCATCCAGCCCAAACTCATCGCCGGAAGCGATGCGCTCATCGATTCCGGCCGCGACCGGTCGATGTTCGTGTCGCTAATACATGGGTCAATAGTTTGCGGGGTGCGACCGCCGGACGACGGGTCCACCTAGTGCTCAGTGCGGAATACCCTCGCCAGGCGAGGATACCCACTGCGAAGGAGGCAAGTGTGGCGAGCAGCGGTACGTCGTCCCCGAGAAGCGTGAGGACCTGCCAATGGACGAGATAGATGAACAACGATGCCGAGGCCACAACGCTCAGCACCGGCACCAGAATCCGCGGGAGGGGCACGGCCGGAATCCAGAGCAGAAGAAGAAGTCCCCCGATCGTGATCGCCTCGCGCGCCGGGTCGCCGAAGAAGCCCGGAACGGAGAGCACGACGATCGCCGAACTCAGCACCCGCCGCTTGACGTCCGTGGAACGCGCGATGAGCCATCCGAGAGCTATGAGCCAGAGCACGATCGGCAGCGAATACCGTTCGGTCGGTCCTGCCTCGACTCCTCCGACCAGCAGCAGTCGAAGCAGAAGCGCCCCCGCAAAGAAGAACGCAGCGAAGGCGAAGGGGTATCGGCGTTCGATCCGGTCGAGCTGGGGCACGCAGAAGAGAAGCGCCAAGCCAAGGATCGCCCACACGACGGATTCCAGGAACCAGTACTGCCACTGCACCGTCCAGCGTTCGTCGCCACCGAGCAGGTTGTGCAGCATGAAGACCGTCGCGGGTTCATACATCCCGCCGATCAGGGCCACTCCACCGATCCACAGCACGGCCGGGACGAAGATCTGGACGGCGCTGCGAACCAGCTTTCCGAGACGCACTGGCCGAGGCACATCGGCGAACTGGAATCGGGCCAGGTTATAGCCGAGGATTCCGAGCAACAGGTGAGCACCACCCTGCACGTGGAAGAGGGTGGCGTGCGTCCCCACGATGAGCGTGATGGCGATGGCCCTCAGCAATACGGATGTCTCCATGCGCGCCAGGGACCGTCGGGGCCGCGCCCCGGACGGTACGTTTCCGTGACCGGCCAACTCCCGGGCCGATTTCGCGGGCCAATCCCTGGGGAGCATGCCGAGCATCTGCTCGAGCCGCACCGAGACCTCGACGTAACTGAGCGAGTCACCGTGCAGCGTGACGAAGCTGTCGTCAACGATCGCATCCGGGCGGTCAAGAAGGGTTGAGTAGAGCGCCCGAATATTTTCCGCCGTCACGGTGCCTGGGCGATCCACCAGCGGAACATTTCGCTCGAGGAGCGCCGCCTCCCGAAGCAGACTCGCGGTGTCCGGCTTGCCGCTGGACGTCAGGGGGAACGCCTCGATGCGGTGCACCCGGACGATGTGTGCGGGCAAGCCAAGCGCCTCCGCGGCGATCGGCGCGACAAGCCCGAGGGCCCACCGCTCTCGAACGAAGACCACGAGGCGTTCCTCCAGATTCACCGCCCTCGCTTCGACACCGTCATCGCCCAGGAGCTGTTCGACCCGGTCGAGGTCGATCCGCAGGCCGTATATCTTGACGAAGCGACTGCTCCGTCCGACGATTTCGAAGAGTCCGTCGTCGTGCTGGCGGGCCAGATCGCCGGTTCGCAGATCTTTCACTGTCGGTCCGGCGGCGAGTTCCTCCGGGCTCTCCGCGTAGCCCATCATGACGTTCGGCCCGGTGTACACGAGGTTGCCGACCGAGTCCTCGTCGGCGTCATCGATGCGGAACTGCCCGCCCGGTATCGGGATTCCGATGGATTCAGGCCGGGTCGCCGCCAACTCCGGCGGCAGGTAGGCCATCCGTGCGGTCGCCTCTGTCTGTCCATACATAACGACGAAATCGAATCCACGCTCCTGCCCCATCCGGGCGTAGTCGCGCACCCGGTCGGGGCCGAGCCGGCCGCCGGCCTGCGTGATGTAGCGCAGGCTCGAATGTTGGCGCCCAGCGAACCCGGTCGAATCGAGAAGGTCGAAGGTGTGGGGAACACCGGCGAAAGAGGTGGCCCCTGCCGCATCGAACTCGCTCCAGAATGCAGGCTCGACCACCGAACGCTCGGTGAGGAGCAGGCTCGCCCCGGAGATCAGGTGGCTGTTCAGGACTGAGAGCCCGTAGCAGTAATGCATCGGCAGGGTTGTGGCGGCCCTGTCTTGCGTGGTCAGGGCGAGGTATTCGGCGATGCTCTTCGCGTTGCTGCGCACATTCCCGCGTGACAGCCGAACGAGTTTCGGCGATCCTGTCGAGCCCGAGGTGCTGAGCAGCAGTGCCAGCTCAGGGTGCAACGTGTGCCGGCTTCCGTCGCGTCGCTCCTCGAGACGCCATTCGCTACCGACGGGTGCCAAAATCACGTCAGGGTCGTAACGCTCAATGAGCCCGTTCCTGTTCCGCTCCTGGCTCGGCTCGTCCCCGTCTCCTGCAACGAGGAGGACTGGATGGCCCGCCGCGAGCGCGGCGAGATATGTCACCAGAGGCTCCAGGGCGTTCGCACACGACACCATGACGAGTCGGCGGCCGTCTCCCAATGATTCCTGCCGGTCACGGACCAGTGCGTCCAGTTCGGCGTAGGTTATGGTTTCATTCGCGGTCACAAGGGCAGTCGCGGAGGGATCTCCGGAGAAGAGCCTCAGAGCCTCAGAACCACCCGCCGGGTCGCGTTGGGTGCTCATGAGTGGTTCTACCGCGCATAACGTTGCGGGTGGGAATGCTTCATTTGTTTTGTCGGTGCGCACGGCTGTCTCTGGTCGAAATTTCACCCGCAGGTAGTTCAGGTAAGGCTAACCTTAGTTCAAAGTTCGGCCGGATATACGGACACTATTGTGGCATCCATCTCCAGCGAGCGACGGGAGGTGGATCCTCTGGTCCCAGATCATCGGGCCAAATCATGGGGCCACGCCGTGGCCGCGAGCGGTAGACGACCAACTCATCAAACGGCGTCGATATATGAAGCGTGATTCCTGCCCCGATGGATGACATTCCGTCCACCTGCACACCCATCACCCGGGCTCGGGCCGTCGGTATCCCGCGGTCCCAGATTCGTGCGCTCACGGTGATTTCCTTGCCCCGGCACCCGCCGCGCGCCTACGCTGAATCATGCCTCACCTCACCGTTCCAGGCGCGTCGCTCTACTACGAGACGACGGGCCACGTATCGTCACCTGCGCTCCTGCTGCTGCACGCCGGCATCGCGAACCTGCGGATGTGGGACCCGCAGATCGACGCGCTGGCTGCCGGCCACTTCGTCATCCGTTTCGACGGCCGCGGCTGCGGCCAGACGACCACCGAAAACGTGGCGTTCTCCGCTCGCGCGGACGCCCGCGCGGTTCTCGACCACCTCGGGGTGGCGTCGGCCACGCTGATCGGGTGCTCGCGCGGCGGCGGGACGGCGATCGACCTGGCCGTGGAGAGCCCCGACCGGGTGGACGGCCTCGTTACCGTGGGCGCCGGGCCCAGCGGGTTCCCCGAGGTCGAACTGACCGAACTCGAGGACGCCCGGTTCGACGAACTGGATGCCGCGTTCGACGCCCAGGACTGGCACCGGCTGGCGCGCCTCGAAGTGGCTCTCTGGGCATTCGGTCCACTGCGCGCCGAAGCCGACCTCGACCCCGAATTCGTGGCCCTGGCCTACGGGCTCAACCGGGTCAACGCCGCGCATGCGGAAGAGTCCCCGACACCGATTCCGCTCGAGCCGCCGGCGTTCAACCAGGTCAGCGACATCGAGGTGCCCGTGTTCGTCTCGATCGGCGAATTCGACATCACCCCGCATCTGGCCGAATACGAGTACCTCCTGTCGACGCTCCCGGATGTCACCGGCTTCACCTTCCGCGACACGGCACATCTGCCGCCCGTTGAACGGGCGGCAGATTTCCAGCGCGTGCTCGTGGACTGGCTGACGGAGCACCGGCTCTAGGCAGGTCGGCCGAAGCGCACGAAGGCCACTCCGGCCGTAACGCCCGGGTTGTCCCCCGGTTCACCGCGCGCGCTCCGGAGCGGACGGCCCGCGGGACGGGTCAGGGCCGTGCGCGCAGGGGCACACCCACGTCGATTCCGCCCTCGTAGGTGATTCTGTCCCGCATCTTCACCACGCTTGGGGCAGGCACGAAGCCGCCGGCGAACAGGGCTTCCCCCTGGCGGAACCGCGGCGCCTGGGCCAGCAACGCGGGTGGGGCGAAGCCGAAGACGGCACCCAGTTCGGCCAGGTCGGCCGGGGAACTCATCTTCATCAGCACCAGGTTGTCGCACTGCGAGATGATGCCCGGGTGGATCTTCGACGGGCGCTGCGTCGACAACAGCAGCCACAGCCCGTACTTGCGGCCCTCTGCGGCGATCTGGATGATCTGCTCCCGCAGCACCCCCTGCAGCGGGCTGTCCAGGTCGGGCGAGCACAGGTTGTGGGCTTCGTCGATCACGAGCAGCACCGGCCGGCGCTCCTCCCGGTGCGCCCAGAGGTGGTCGAGCACAGAGACGGCGGCCACCAGCGGTTCCTCCGCGAACTGGAAGCCGCCCAGATCCAGTACGGTGGCCGCGGGCCGGGTGTCGATGATCTCGGTGGCCGCGGTCTCGTTCAGGGCCCAGACCTCCCAATCGAGCAGACCGAGGTTCTCGATCCGAAGCGCGAGGGCGTGGTGCGACAAATCCGTCGAACCCCGCAGCCGATCGAGGATGCTGCGCGGATCCGTGACCGACAGGAACTCCTCCAGGTGCAGCACACTGTTGTACTCCTCCCGGTCCAGCAACGGGTCGAGCCGCAGCATGGCCGCCTTGATCTTCACCGGTAGCGACCGGAACCGGGCGTGCAGGTGTTCGCCCGGCCCGTTCCCGGGGCGCAGAACCCGGATGTCGCGCGCGGCCAGGTCGGCGGCGTCGGCGTCCGGGGCATCCGTTCGCACCTCGGCCAGCCGCACGAAGTCGGCGTTCGGATCGAAGATGACGATCGGAAGGTCGGTGTGCGCGAGCAGTTGCTCCAGCACGACCCCGAGGGCGTAGGTCTTGCCGGAACCGCTTTGGCCGCACCAGAAGGTGTGCCGGTTGAAGCGGTGCGGAAGCAGGCGCCCGGGCGTCTCGAGCGAGGCGAGCAGCGTGCCGATCTCGAGGGTGGCGCCGGCGGCCCGGTGCAGCAGTTCGATCAGCTCCGGGCCGGCCGGCCGCACCGACGCGACGGCGAATGCCGACGACGCGCGCTGGTTCAGCTGTTTCTCCGGTTCGATCACCCCGAGAAGTGACCCGAGGCCGGAGGCCCGGCTCAGGCCGGCGACGTCGCGCGTCTCGACCTGGCCGAGGGAGGTGCGCCCTGACGGCTCGACGAGAGTGACGTAACTTCCGGGAGGAAGGGGTGTGTCTGCGGAAATATCGAAGCGGAACGAACGGCCTTCGAGGGAGACCGCAGTGTCGCCGGGGACGGAGGCAGGGCTGGGAGCATCCATGCGTGTTCCTGTTCTGGTCGATGGCTCGGCCTTGAGGGCGTCGCCGCGCGCAGACAAACTACATCGGATGCGAGAGCGTCGCACGCTGGCCAGGGCCGCCGCCGGCATCCGGTCAGGACTGCGCCGCGTGGCTGATCGCCAGCTGCACGAAGTCCGTATTGATCAAGGCCTTCGACAGGTAGAACGGGCGCCCGTCATGCTCGAGCGTCTGGGTGAGGATGAGCACCGGACTTCCGGCAGGCAGCCCGAGCAGCTTGCCGCGTGTGGCACCGGGGACACCGAGCGTGATGTCGGTCTCGCCGGGCCCGAAGCTGGGTCCGAGCACCGCCATCAGTGCGGCGAGCGCACTGCGCCCTGCATCTTCCCCCAGGTCTTCGGACACGGCCGCCACCGCGCCCTCGCCGAGCAGGCGGAGGCGCTCTCCCGGCACATGCTCCTGGACCAGGGCGATGGGTGCGCCGCCCCGGGTGATGACGCTCTCGATGAACCAGGAGGCTTCGTCGGCGTGGATGCCGATGGCGTCGGCAGTGAACGCGGGCGACGCGGACTGCAGCGCGGTCTGGGTGCGGCGCACCTGCACGGTCGGTCCGGTCTCGCCGAGCAGTTCCTCGACCGGACGGATCTTCTGCAAGCCGAGGTGAGGCATCCGATCGGCGACGAAGCGCCCGATGCCCCGGCGCGAGCGCACGAAGCGGTCCTCCTCCAACAGCATCAGGGCCTCCCGCACGACCGTGCGACTGACGCCCATCGCCGTGCCCAGCTCGGACTCCGAGGGGAGCAGGGATGCGATCGGCAGGGATCCGTTGCGGATCGCCTCGGTGAGGCGCGAGTAGACCGCGACTCGCAGCGGCAGGCTTCCAGTGGTCTCGAGCGGACCCGAAAGGGCCGCCTCCGTGCGTCGATCCATTCGTTCTCCCCAGGTCGGTGAGTTGAGCCTACCGTGCCATCTCACGCACTTGTATAACAAGCATGTACACTGAGTGTGTCGACCTTATGGTTGGCTCCAATGAAGGAGTCTTGTCATGCTCGTGCTTCCCGTCGAAGCCACTCCCGTTCCTGGGCGCCCGCGTGCTCCCCGGCCTGCCGGAGTGTTGATCGGCACACTGGTTCTGGCGATCCTGACCTTCCAGTTGAATGCCACCCTGTTGTCCGCCGCCCTGCCTGCCGTCGGCACCCAGCTGGGCGAGAGCATGCAGGACGTCGCCCGGGTGCAGTCGGTGTTCTTCCTATCCGGCGCCGTCTTCGGCATGGTGTTCTCCCGCTGGAGTGATTTCCTCGGCCGCAAGCGCAGCCTCGTGATCGTGCTGACGCTGCTACTGATCGGCACGGTCGTCTGCGCCCTCGCACCGAGCCTCCCCCTGCTGCTCCTCGGCCGGGTGCTGCAGGGTGCCTCCAACGCCACCTTCACGATCTCCTTCCTGCTCCTCTCGGAGCGCCTGAACAGCCGCCTGTTCGGCATCTCCGTCGGCATCATCACCTCGGTCAACGGCGGCCTGTTCGGCGTCGACGGCTTCCTCGGCGGCTACGTGACCGACACCATCGGCTGGCGGTTCCTGTTTGTGATCACCCTCGGCCTCGGGTTGGTCGCGATCGGCTGCGTCGCGCTCTTCGTTCCCCGGGATGAGCCGCGCACCCAGGACGGGTCGATGGACTGGTGGGGCGCCGGCATCCTGTCGCTGTTCCTGGTGCTGCTCACGAGCCTGATCTCGCAGGCGTCCTCGTCGGGCTGGGCCGACCCGCTCACGCTGGGGTACCTCGTCGGGGCCGTCGTCAGCGCCACTGTCTTCGTGCTGGTCGAGAGCCGCACCCGGCGGCCGCTCATTCCCATCCACGCCCTGCGGTCCCGGCAGGTGTGGCCGCTCCTGCTCTCCACGGTGCTCACCCTGGCCGGCGTGTTCTCCGCACTCAACTTCACCGTGGTCATGCTCAGCCAGAACCAGCAGGTGGGCTACGGGCTCTCCGCATCGATGTCGGCGCTGCTCTACCTCACCCCGACCGCCTTCGTCGGTGTCACCGCGGCGATCTTCTCCGGCTGGATCGCCGTGCGGATCGGTTGGATCAGCTCGCTGCGGCTGAGCAGCGGCGTCATCGTTCTGATCACGGTGGGCCTGGCCGTCTTCGCGCTGGACCGCTGGCTGGTCTTCGGCCTGCTCATCGTGATGGGCGTCTTCTACCTCGGCCTGTTCCAGAGTTCGGTGAACGGAGTCTCCGTGCTCAACTCACCGCCCGAGGCCCGCGGGGCCCTGCCCGGCCTGAACGGCGCCTGTTTCGGAATCGGCATCGGCACCGGCATCGCCCTCGTGGCCCCGGTCGTGGCCACGGGAACGGTCGCCGGTTTCCAGACGGCCCTGTGGATCTCCGCGGGTCTCACCCTGGCGTCCTTCCTGGCCTCCCTCGTCCTGCGCCCCGCCGAGAGGATCGGCGCATGAGCACCTGCACTTTTCTACCCACCAGCACGATCAGAACGGATGGTCAACGATGACACCCACTAAGGCTCCCCGCCGCCGCCCGATCTACCTCGACTGCGACACCGGGATCGACGACGCGGTGGCGCTCTCCTTCCTGCTGGCGACGCCGGGCATCCGTCTGGTCGGCGTCGGCACGGTGAACGGATGCGTCAACCCGGCCGTCGCCGCGGCGAACACCCTGAGCCTCCTGGCGACCGCCGGTCGGGACGACATCCCGGTCGCGGTCGGCGCCTGGGAGCCTGTCAGCGGGATCTCCCGTCGCGGGGCGGCCCACATGCACGGCCGCAACGGGATCGGGGACGTTCTGCTGCCCCGCCCGCGCCGGCGCCCGGTCGACGACAGCGCCACGGAGCTGCTGATCCGGCTGGCGCACGAGTATCCCGGTGAGCTGGAGATCATCGCGGTCGGCCCGCTGACGAACCTGGCCGAGGCGCTCTGCCTCGACCCAGAATTGCCCCGGCTTGTTCGCAGGGTCACCATCATGGGTGGGTCCGCTTTCGCGCCCGGCAACGCCGGCAAATATGCCGAGGGCAACATCGCCGCCGATCCCACTGCCGCCGCGGACGTGTTCGCCGCCAGCTGGCCGGTGACCCTGATCCCGCTCGACGCGACGGCACCGCACACCTTCGACGAAACCCACCGGCGGGCGCTCGCGGCTTCCTCGGGCCTGACCCAGCAGGCGCTGGCCGCGATGCTCGGCACCTGCCTGACACAGTGCGGCAAGCAGTCGAGCACGCGGCGGTTCGCCCTGCACAACTCCCTCGCCGCGGCCTTCGCAACCGGCGCCCTCGAGGCCGAACGGGCCCCCACCCTGCGCGTCCGCGTCGACATGAGCGCCGGCCCGCGCCACGGCCAGACCCATTTCGCCAAGGTGGAGGGAGCGACGGCCGGGGTTCCCGCCGGGCAGAATCCGCACGAGGCGCGGGTGGTGCTGACCCTCCGGCGCAACTCCGCGGCACTGCTCCTGGAGAGGATCCTCACCCTCGCGCCCGCGCCCGCTTTCGGTGTCGTTCCGGCTTCCGGTCTGGCTCCGGCTTCCCGTCTGGCTCCGGCTTCCGGTCTGGCTCCGGCTTCCGGTCTGGCTCCGGCTCTTGCTTCGGCCGCTGCCAGCGCCCCCGCGAACGCTCGGGCTCGGGCTCGGAGGCAGGCGGAACCGGCGCCGGCACCGGTCTGAGTCTTTGTCGCATCCGTCGCGTCGCTAATTTCGGAGGTTTTCGCGACACGCCGGGTTTGGCGTCTGGGGTGACCCGGTCCGAACGAACGGCGCGTCGGGATTTTCTCCGAATTTACGCCGACGGATGCCCTGGGCTGGGCCGGATCCCTCGGCACCGGACGGCACCGACCACGCGGCGCACGCATCCTCGGCCCCGATCTGAGAAAATGAACAAATGACCGCAACACTCGTGGCCAAGGGCCTGGCCGGCGGGTACGCGCACCGCACTCTCTTCGATTCGCTCGACCTCACCGTCGCGCCCGGTGACGTCGTGGGTGTCGTCGGCGTGAACGGGTCGGGCAAATCCACGCTGCTGAGCCTGCTCGCGGGCCTGGCCGAGCCTCAATCCGGCACCGTCAACCTCGCCCCGGCCGATGCCTTCGTCGGCTGGCTCCCCCAGGAGCACGAACGTGTTCCCGGCGAGACCGTCGCCGGCTACATCGCCCGGCGCACCGGTTGCGCCCAGGCGACCCTCGAGATGGATGCAGCGGCATCCGCTCTCGGCGATGCGTCACCGAGCCCGCGTCCCGATGGGCTCGACCCGGCCGACGTCTACTCGGCGGCCCTTGAGCGCTGGCTGGCCAGCGGCGCCGCCGATCAGGGCGAACGGATGCCAGGGGTGCTCGCCGACCTCGGTCTCACCCTCGGCACCGAGCTCGCCGAGCACATTCCGATGACGTCCCTCTCCGGCGGGCAGGCAGCCCGGGTGGGGCTGGCCGCACTGTTGCTGTCACGTTTCGACATCGTGCTGCTCGACGAACCGACCAACGACCTTGACCTCGACGGGCTGGAACGCCTGGAGTCCTTCGTCACCGGCCTCCGCGGCGGGGTGGTGCTCGTCAGCCACGACCGCGAGTTCCTGGCCCGCTGCGTGACGCGGGTGCTCGAACTCGACCTCGCGCAGGGCGCGAACCGGGTCTTCGGCGGCGGCTACGACTCCTACCTCGAGGAGCGTGAGACGTCCCGCCGGCACAAGCGGGAGCACTATGACGAGTTCGCCGAGAAGAAGGCCGATCTTGTGGGTCGGGCCCGCACGCAGCGCGAATGGTCGAGCCAGGGTGTGCGGAATGCCATGAAGAAGGCGCCCGACAATGACAAGATCCGGCGCAAGGCATCCGCCGAGTCCAGCGAGAAGCAGGCGCAGAAGGTGCGGCAGATGGAGAGCCGCATCGCGCGCCTCGAGGAGGTCGACGAGCCGCGCAAGGAGTGGCAGCTCGACTTCACGATCGGCTCCGCGCCGCGGTCGAGCTCGGTGGTGTCCACGCTGAGCAACGCGGTTCTCCGCCAGGGTGACTTCACCCTCGGGCCGGTGTCGCTGCAGGTCAACGCGGGAGAGCGCATCGGCATCACCGGACCCAACGGTGCCGGCAAGTCCACGCTGCTGCGCGCGCTCCTGGGCCACCAGGCTCCGGATGCCGGCACGGCCAGCCTCGGTGCCAGCGTCAGTATCGGCGAAATCGATCAGGCCCGGGCCCAACTCGACGGCACCCGGCCTCTCGCCATCAGCTTCGAGGAGCTCGTGCCCGACCTGACCACGGCCGAGGTGCGCACCCTGCTCGCGAAGTTCGGACTCAAGGCCGACCACGTCAACCGTGCGGCCGTCGACCTCTCCCCCGGTGAGCGCACCCGCGCCGGCCTCGCGCTGCTGCAGGCACGCGGTATCAACCTGCTGGTCCTCGACGAGCCCACGAACCACCTCGACCTGGCCGCCATCGAGCAGCTCGAGCAGGCCCTCGAGTCCTACGGGGGAACGCTGCTTCTGGTCACCCACGACCGACGGATGCTGGCCAACGTGCACACGGACCGGCACTGGCAGGTGGACGACGGTCAGGTGACCGAGGCCTAGGTGTAACTCCCAAGGAGGTTGTGAACGGCGTGGCTTGAGTTAAATGGGCGAGGACCTCCGGTATCGAAGTGGGTAACCACACTCACTCGATTTCCAGGAGGCCCTCGTGT